>JAOZPP010000084.1 GCA_029932675.1 bacterium | reverse complement strand
ATCGCAACGATCCGGATTATTCTGACATATACGGGGCGCGGGTGGCTCCATCAGGAGAGGTTCTTGATCCAGCCGGGATTGCCATCTCTACTGTAGCAGGTTGGCAATCCGATCCCTCAGTGGCCTTTGATGGTACAAACTATCTGGTGGTGTGGACGGACTATCGCAGCCGCAGCGGTTGGGATTATGACATATACGGGGCGCGGGTGGCTCCATCAGGGGAGGTTCTTGATCCAGCCGGGATTGCTATCTCCACCGCCCAAGGTGATCAGGAGGAACCCTCAGTAGCCTTTGATGGCACAAACTATCTGGTTGTGTGGGAGGACTGGCGCAGCGGTAGTTGGGAGAATGCTGACATATACGGGGCGCGGGTGGCTCCATCAGGAGAGGTTCTCGACTCGGCGTGGATTGCCATCTGCACTGTAGCAGGTTGGCAATCCGATCCCTCAGTGGCCTTTGATGGTACCAACTACTTAGTTATGTGGGCGGATTATCGCAATGGTTCAGATTGGGATATATACGGAGCCAAGGTGAATCCATCTGGTGTGGTGATTGACACCTTTGGGATTTCAACCAAACTGGGGAACCAGTTATTACCTGCCCTGGCAAGGGGACAGGATGGTAAAATACTGCTTATCTATTCCGGTTGGACTCCTGAAATCAACGGTCATCCCGCCAACACGATGCGTATCTGGGGGAAGTTTGGCCCGTTCAATGGGGTGGAGGAAGAACCAGGCCCAGGTTTATTGCCCCAGCAGTTTGCCTTAGAGCAAAACTATCCCAATCCGTTTAATGCAACCACCGTTATTCGTTACTCGTTGATCGTAGATCGCCACCAGCAGTCAGGGGAGGGTAGTCCACGAATACGAGCCACGAGCACGATCAACGTTAGTTTAAAGCTTTACAACATCTTGGGGGAGGAGGTGAGGACCCTGGTGGATGAGGAGCAACCAGTGGGCAGTTATCGGGTTTTGTGGGATGGGAGAGATAGCTCAGGCAGAGAAGTCTCCAGTGGTGTTTACTTCTGCAGGTTACAGGTGATGGGTGATAGGTTAAAGATCACGAAGACCAGGAAGATGATTCTCCTGCGGTAGGACCCCGTCAGGGCAGGAGCCCTGACGGGCACAGGGGAATAAAGGAGTTAATCTAAATTATTCATAGACGCATGACATTGTAGGGATAGACCTTTAGGTCTGTCCGTCCTCCTCGGACAGGGCTGAAGCCCTGTCCCTACACCTACAAAACATCGGTTTTTTAAGAAATAATCCGGGCTAATGGACAGGTTTGATCAAACAGAGTTGGTGGAGGTTTTGGGCAGGAGTAAAGTGGTTTTTGCCTATCTCTTTGGCTCTCAGGCCAGGGGGGAGGTTGGGCCGAGGAGCGACCTGGATATTGCCGTGTACCTGAATGAAGGATTAGACAGGGGCGAGCGTTTTGACCTCAGGCTGCGGTTGATGAGCGACCTCTCAGTCGTTTTCCATACTGATAGGATTGATCTTCTTCTGCTCAGGGATCTTCCCCTTTCCTTTCAATTTAGGGTAGTGAAGGAAGGGAAACTGATTTACTGTAAAGATGAACTACAGAGGATAAGGTTTGAATTCAAGGTGATGTCCTACTACTTCGATCGCCAATATTATTACCGAAGACACGCAAAGCTTTTGATAGAACGGGTTGCCAAGGAAGGACTTCTATGACGGACGTGGAAAGCATCGGGGACAGATTAGGAAAATTAGAGGAGTATATTGGCTATCTAAAAAATCTCCAGAGACATAGTTTGGAGGATTTAAAGAAGGACCCTACCTTGCGAGGGGCGGTGGAGAGGTACTTGCAACTTAGTGTGGAATGCGTGGTAGATATAGGTGAGATTTTGATATCCAGCCTTAAATTACCTAAGCCCGAAACTTCTCGTCAGGTCATTGATATCCTGGGACAGGAGGGGATAATCCCCGATAATTTTGCCTACCGATTTGCCCCCGTGGCTGGGTTTCGTAACATTCTGGTGCATAACTACCTGGAAGTAGATTTGGAGGAGGTATATAATCATCTGCAGAACGACCTTGCGGATTTCAGTTATTATGCCAAATGCATTGGTGAGTGGCTCCAAAAACACTCAGGTGATTGAGTTTGAAGATCATCTGCCTCATAAAACAGGTTCCGGATACCACAGACATTAAAATCAACCCCGAGACGAATACCCTTATCCGGGAAGGGGTACCCAGCATCATCAATCCTTTCGATATGTATGCCATTGAGGAAGGGTTGAGGATAAAGGAAAGACTGGGGGGTGAGGTAACCGCCATCAGTATGGGCCCTCCCCAAGCAGAGGAGGCCTTAAGGGAGGCCCTCTCTTTGGGGGTTGATCAGGCGATCCTCCTCTCCCACCCCGCCTTTGCTGGTGCCGATACCCTAGCCACATCCTATACCTTAGCGCAGGCTATTTCTAAGCTTAAACCCTATGATCTCATCCTTTGTGGTCGCCAGGCTTCAGATGGGGATACCGGCCAGGTGGGTCCTGGAGTCGCCGAGCACCTAAACATCCCTCAGGTGGCCTTTGTCCGCCGGATAGAAAAGATAGACCCTGAGCACGCAGTAGTTGAGAGGATGACTGAGGAGGGTTATGAAGTCATTCAGACCCCCCTTCCAGCCCTATTTACCGTGGTCAAAGAGATAAATGAGCCAAGGCTTCCTTCCTTAAAGGGGAAATTGAAGGCAAAGAAGGCCGAGATCCCGGTTTGGGGGTTGGAGGAAGTGGGTCTCAAGGAGGAGGAAGTTGGCCTGAACGGATCACCTACCCAGGTGTTAAGGGTCTTTACCCCAAAGCCTCGGGAGAAGGGGGAAATCTGGGAAGGTGATCCAACTGAGGTAGCCAATAAGTTGTATGCCAAATTGAAGGAATCCCATCTTCTATGAGACAAGGGATATTCTTGGATACCGGTTACCGGGATGGCCGATTTAATATGGAATTGGATGAGTGGCTTCTCCTCCGGGCTGAGGAGGAAAACCTTCCTCCCGTTCTAAGGGTATATGGATGGCAGCCCCCGGCCGTTTCCATAGGGTTCTTTCAGAGCCTTGAGGAGACGGTTGACCTAAAAAGATGCCAGCAGTTCGGGGTGGAGGTAGTAAGGAGGCCCACCGGAGGGAGGGCCATTCTCCATTTAGATGATTTTACCTACTCATTCGTAGTTAGAGAGGAGGAGGTGGGAGCGGTGAGGGGGTTGACGGGGACCTATCTGCTTATCAGCCAAGCCTTGGTGGAAGGGCTAAGGCGCTTAGGGGTGGAAGCAAGGTTGGAACGGGGGAAGATAAAGGGCCAGCAGCTTTTTAGGGGAGGGCCTTGCTTTGCCTCCATAAGCAGATATGAAATCGAAGTGGGGGGGCGAAAGCTTGTGGGCAGTGCTCAAAGGAGGATGGGAAGGGCAATTCTCCAGCATGGCTCGATTCCTCTCCGGAAAAGGGAACTATCGATAACTGAGCTTCTTCCCTCAAAATCAGGCCAACTGCGCGGGACAAATCTCTCTGAGAGTTTGGACAGGGAGATGGGATTTGATGAGGTTAAACTCTCCATCAGAAGGGGGTTTGAAAGGATTTTTGGACTGGAATTTATACCTTATACCTGGGAGGAGTTCTCTCCCCACCTGGAGTCGCTAAGCAAAGCAGCCGGCTGACAAATAAAGTCACACAGGAGGTGAATTTCTCTGGATCAACTCCTTGCCCATCCATCCTCGGGGTTTAGATAGCGTGCTAACCTATCCCTAAAAGTTTGCTAAATTCAATTAATTAGGCGGAGAAGCCATTTTATGCTTGAGGCCTTTGTAGGTAGGCAGCCCATATACAATCGTGAGCTTAAGGTAATCGGTTATGAGCTCCTCTTCCGCAGTTACAAAGCTGATCAAGCACAATTTCAGAACGGTGACCAGGCAACCTCTGAAGTGGTTCTTAACGCTTTTATGGAGATTGGGCTTGAGCAGCTCGTCGGTAACCATCTGGCTTTTGTCAACCTTACCCGCAACTTTATTCTGGAGAAGTATTCTCTTCCCTTACCCAAGGATCGGGTGGTGCTGGAAGTCTTGGAGGATATCACTCTTGATGAAGAGCTAATTAAAGCCCTTCGCCTTCTTTCCTCTCGCGGTTATCAGATCGCCTTGGATGATGTAGTTAACCCTTATGAGTTGGGTCCGTTATTAGATATTGCAGATATCGCCAAACTGGATCTTATTGCTGTGGAGCAGGCCAGACTTGAGGAATTTATCACCCTCCTCCGCCAACATAAGGTAAAGCTGCTTGCTGAGAAGGTGGAGACGCCAGAAGTTTTTGAACTCTGTAAAGACCTGGGGTTCGACTATTTCCAAGGTTACTTTTTCTGTAAGCCCAAAGTGGTGAAGGGACACCGGATGCCGGCTATGCGCCTCTCCGTTCTCCGCCTTTTGGCTAAACTGCAGGTCCCGGACATACAATTTGAAGAGCTGGAGGAGATCGTCTCCCAGGATGTCTCCCTCAGTTATAAGCTCCTCCGATTGATTAACTCAGCCTTTTATGCTAGGCCTATGGAGATTAAATCAATTCGTCAGGCCTTGACCCTCCTTGGGTTAAAACAGGTCCAAGCGTGGGTAAGCCTGCTTGTCCTCTCGAGGATCGATGATAAACCCCACGAGCTGATGGTAACCGCTATGGTAAGGGCTAAGATGTGTGAGCTGCTCACCGGGAGTTTTAAGGAAAAAAGAGCAGAGGCGGGTTTTATGACTGGGTTGTTTTCCGTTTTGGATGCCCTCCTTGACCTCCCACTAAAGGAGATTCTCGCCTCTTTACCCCTTTCTGATGATATCGCCCACGCCCTCCTATACCAGGAGGGAAACCTTGGTGCCCTTCTACATTGTGTTATCGCCTATGAACGAGGGAATTGGGAGGAGGTTCTCTATCCGGGCCTTGAGGTTGGAACCATCCGAGATGCCTATCTACAAGCGCTTAGATGGGCTACAGAGGTGAGCTCTTTGTTGGAAAGATAAGGAAGGAGAAGACAATCGAGGTCTATGTTTATACTTTATTTATCTCCTCAAAATCCATAAGTTAGACCAATTCCTGTTTTCCATTCTATGCTTGTCCCATTAAAGCCTTTACCTATTGCGAAATCCAGGACCATCCCTCTCAGAACTTGAAGATTTCCACCAATTAATCCTTCCCAAGAGTTTCCTTCAGCATTGGATTCACCGACAAGTTCAGTAACCATAGTTAAATTTTTGCCAGTGGGGAACTCGATAGCTCCGGAGTAAGTAGTAATTCCACTTTCTGTTACAATTCCTGGGGCAACATAACCGAGGTTCAGATGAGCAGATAAGGTTCCAAATAATTCTTTGCTCATAATTCCGTTTAGGGTATATTCTGAACCACCCAATCCAAAGGTAAATGTTAGAGAGGTTGCGGGGAGGTTCTTCTCCTTCAAGAGGGAGAATTTTATACCGACCTCCGCTCCTCCCAATCCGCTCTTTGGCTTGAGTTCATAAGGGAAGCTGATGCCGAAATCGAATCTTTCAGACAATCCATGCTTCAGTGAGATCCCTATTGACTGAATTTGGGCATTGTCTTTGCTCTGGGAGAATTCGTAACCCAATTCGATCTCAAATGAACCAAGATCGACTGTTCCTGCATCATCGGTGGTGAGGGGACGGGCTGCCATGGCTTTTGAAGAAGCAAAGAGAAAGAGGTTTAACGTTATTATACCAGCAAAGAAAATGTTTCCTTTCATTCCTGCTCTCCTTTTTACGCTTTTTTTCTTGAACACAGCGATTAAATGGCTGCCAAAGTGCTTTTGCTCTTCTTTGGTCACCTTTCTATAATCTTTAAGTTTACTTTCTCTATATCGGGTAAAAGGGAGTAGAAGTAGTTTCATTAGTCAAAAATATGAAAATTGATCCTCGCCAAAATCTGCCGCGAGAGGGGAAGTGCTCGTGGTGAGAGGTATCCCTACTCACCACCAATGAACTCTACAGGCTGTCATAACAGCCTCGTAGTTTCAGTAGGCCGGGGGACTTTGATTACCAGAAAACGAAGAAGCTTATTACCCTCATTATACCAGCAATGGGGGATTTTTGCAGGACTGTCAACAAGAATGTCTGGGCCTACCTCCTGTTTTTCATCACCAACCTCCACTATTCCTCTACCCTCAAGAACATAGAAGATTACATCGACAGGCGTTATGTGTCTCCTTAACTTTTCCCCAGGCTTTAAGGTTATGTGCACAACCTGAGCGTTATCCGTATCATAGATTTTTCTCGCATCGACCCGATGGGGATTTGGGGCCACTTCGACCTCTTTCCATTTGGTAATTTTCATCAGACCTCCTTTCTGCCAATAAGTCCCCCCGCCTTTTGTGAGTGATTCAGGATCACAAACCGCCTGGCGAATATCTTGCTCAGCTCATTTTCTCCATCGAGCTTAAAACCATGCAAGAACAAGTTGGTCCTCCAGTTGTGGCGATGAGAAACAGCATTTCCCCATCACGGGCTTTGGCGATTCCGGAGTTTGGAGTGGATCCTCCTCATTAAGTTTTGTATTGCCCGCTCAGCATGAGGCTCTTTGGGAGGATTATCGGCCAACTCCCTCAACAGAGCCAATGCCTTTCCGTCCTCACCTAACTTATAGTAACAATAGGCGATTTTGATCTGAGCATCGAGGACCTTGTTCCCCCTTGGATAAAGGGCCTTTATCTTT
This sequence comes from bacterium, assembly GCA_029932675.1. Taxonomy (GTDB): domain Bacteria; phylum SM23-81; class DAOVCL01; order DAOVCL01; family DAOVCL01; genus DAOVCL01. The sequence goes on along the minus strand of JAOZPP010000084.1, from coordinate 6,518 downwards.
TTATACTCCCTCAGAGCCCGTTTGTAGTCCCCTTGGTCATAATGGGATTCACCAATCCAATATTGGGCGTTGTCCTTCAAATCATGCGGGTAAGGATAGGCCAGGATCTCTTCGAACTTAGGGATGGCTCTCTCAAAATCCCCGTTCTTATGGTATTGCAAGGCCAGGGAGTAAACCTCCTTGATCTTCCCCTTGTCGAGTGGTTTGATCTGCGAGGAGTCCTCAGTGGGCACCTGTTTTGCCGAGGGAGATGTCCACCTGCTTGGGGAGAAGACCCCTTGTTCCAACCGGGAGCCGATGGTGGAAAGCTCCCTGTGGAGCGTTTGGATCTGTTGTTCTGCTCCCCTAAAGGCAAAAATGGAACCGATGAGGAGGAGGGAGAAGGCCAGCGGCCATCCTATACGGGATAGCCCTCCCTTTGAAGCTTCCAAACAGGCCAGAGCCGTGCGGTTCAAGGGATCTATGGTGAGCGCCCTTTTCCAATACCATCTTGCCTTCCTCAATGCCCCTTTACGGATAAGTAGCTTACCCAAGACGTTATAGGTGTTTACATGTAAGGGGTCCTTCCTTAGTGATCTTTCCAGTAGTTTAATGGCCTCGTCCAGCGCCCCTTCCGTTGCTTTTATCAGACCTTCGTTGTATAAGTCGATAGCTTCCATTTCTCCCTCTGGTCTCAGGTGGTATCTGACAACTTATACATCAAGTCCAACAGCCTCTCCTCGAGCCTCCTCATCTCCTCGGTTTTCCCCTCCCTGATGGTGCCCTCTAATTTCGAGGCGAGCTCCGAGAGTTCTTTGGATGTTCGTTTGTCCTTAAGTTTCTTGGCCATCCGTTTGGCCCTCTTAACCAAGGCTTCAACTTCCTCTTTGGGGAAGGGTCTCTTCCACATCTCCTCGCTCTTGATCCGGGCCTTTTCCTTTTCCGCCTCAGTAAGCCGATCGGGTGATGCGGAAAGGGTTATGCTCCTTTCGTTCCCTGTGTTTTTATCTCTAGCCGTTACATGGACTATGCCGTTCACGTCGTAGTCGAAGGTAACCACAACCTTGGGCTCACCCGCAGGGGCTTTGGGGATATCTCCCAGGAGGAATTTCCCAAGTAACTTGTTCTCAGATGCGGTGCGGCTCTCACCTTGGTAGACTTTGATCTCCACAGCCTCCTGGTTATCCACGAGCGTGGTATAGACCTCGGATTTGGATGTGGGGATGGTGGTGTTCCTCCTGATTAAGATACTGAACTGATCTTTCAATAAGATGCCAAACTTATGGGTGACCGTAGCTATTCCCAAAGAGTGAGGGGCTACGTCTACGAGGTAGGCCTCTATGGGTTCGCCCCCGATGATGCCAGCCTGGACAGCCGCACCCATGGCCACGCAAAGTTCAGGATCGACCTCTAAGTGCGGTTGTAGGCCGAGCATATCCTCAACTACCCGACCGACCAAGGGAATACGAGTAGACCCACCTACCATAAGCACTTTGCCTATCTCCCGGCCGCTCAGTTCGGCATCCCTTAGAGCCTCCCTGATGGAATCTGCGGTGGAACGGACTAAGTCCGAGATCATCTCCTCAAAGGTAGATCGGGTTAGTTCAAGCTCCAGATTGAGCGACCGTCCATTCACCGTGGCGATGAACTCCTCCACGATCTGGGCAAAAGGCCTATCCGAAAGCTCGATCTTGGCCGCCTCGGCAGACCTGGTGATCCGAGCAAGTGCCTTTCGGTCTTGTCTCAAGTCAACCCCATATCTCCTCTGAAATTCAGCAATTAGGTAGTTGACGATCAGTTCGTCAAAGTCATCTCCTCCCAGGTGGGTGTTGCCATGGCTGGCCCTCACCTCCACCACACCAGAGTTGGCCTCGATGACCGAGACATCGAATGTGCCACCGCCCAAATCGTAGACGAGGAGGAACTGGTCCTCCTCTCTCTCCAGACCATAGGCCAGGGCCGCCGCTGTGGGTTCGTTGATGATCCGCACCACCTCCAGCCCAGCGATCTCTCCGGCATCCTTCGTTGCCTGCCGCTGGGTATCGGAAAAATAGGCCGGAACGGTGATCACGGCCCTCTCCGCCCTTTCTCCCAAATAACGTTCTGCCATCCCCTTGAGCTTGCGGAGGATGAAGGCAGAGATCTCCTGAGGCGTATAAGTCCTCCCGCCCAGGGAAACCTTGGCCTCGGTTCCCATCTTCCGTTTGATGGACCTGATCGTGCTCTCTGGCTCAGCCATGAATTGGTTCTTTGCTAAGGTGCCCACCAAAAGTTCCCCTGAGGGGGAGATGCCAACGAATGAGGGGACGATTTTCTGGCCGTTCTCATCGGGGATGACAACCGGCCTCCCCTCCTCTATGACCGCCACCTCAGAATTGGTTGTGCCCAGATCAATACCAATTATTTTGCTCATCGCTCATTTGCCCTTTTCGTTCGATGGCGACTTGGCCACTACCACTTCGGCATATCGGATGACCTGATTGCCCCGTCTATACCCCCTACGTTCTTCCTCTATAATTGTGTTCTCCGGAACTTCCAACGTATGCTCAACTCCCACGGCTCTGTGGAGCTGGGGGTCAAAACTCTCCCCAACCGAAGGGATGGGCCGCACCCCCTCTTTGTCAAGCATCTGGCATACCCGACGGTGGATTATGCGTATACCCTCCAACCAACCTTCCTCTGGAACCCCTGGTCGATCCTCCCCTGACCCTCCAGCCTCCATCATCGCCTCTCCAGCATGGATGGCCTCTTCAAGGCCGTCGGCTACCAGGAGCACATCTTTTATAAGGCCGTCGCTCGCCACCACCTGCTGAAGAGCAGCTTTCAACTCCTCCACCATCCTTCCGATTCTCTCCACCGCCGCTTCGATCACCGCCTGGGAACGGAGCTGAGTTTTACCTAATTTGACCAGTTCCCTTCTTAACTCCGTGGGCCCATCGGAAAGGCCCTTCTCCCTTGGAGGTTCAGGCTCTTCGTGGATGGCAAATACAGGCTGATCCTTGAGTCTTGCCACCTGATTCCAAAACCTTATAGTATCGAATAATGATCTCAGGCCCATATCATTTCAAGGGGAGTAAAATCCTCACTGAAATCCACCCGCTCCAGATCTGAGGAGGCACGCAGGATGGCCTCCACAACTTTTTCAACCTCAACTTTGGCTTTAAACCTGCACTCTTTAGCAACTGGCTTGAAATCTCCATATGGATCGTTGTAAAGGAAGACATCGGTCTCCTGCCGCCTCTCCCTTGTCTTCAACCGATCGTATGCCCTTCGCACCTCCTTGAAGCGTTCGGCATGGGTCTCCGGCGAATATCGCTTGACTAGGTTGAAGTAGGCCTTCTTCACCTCGGCAGTGGAAGCCCTTCTGTCGATGCCTAAGACCTTATAGGGATCTTCGTTCATGATAACCTCGCTTTTCTAATGGAAGGCAAACAAGCTCTATAATGTCCTGGAGATCTTTTATAGCCTCCAATAGCTCCTCGTCATTTTCCCTCTTGGCTAACTTTCTCGCTTGATCAAGGGCCTTACCTGCTTTTAAATAGTTCTTCTCCTGAAAATGGGCAAACCCCAAAAAGAAGTGGGCATTGGCTATATCAGGGGAAAGCCGCAGGGCTTTCTTGAAGTAAGGGATAGAACGGTCTGCAAAGCCATCATTCAAGAGCATAGCTCCAATTTCCAAGGGGATAAAAGGGTTCCTGGGGTTGGCATCAAGTGCCTTTCTGAGGTATCTCCTTGAGGTCTTGAAACGGTTGGCGTGGAAATATGACTCCCCGATGGCGATGAGAAGGTTATAATCCCCTGGTGCACAGGCGATGGCCCTCTCGAAGTGCCTCTCTGCTTCCTTTGCCATCTGATGCTTGAGATAGGCATTTCCCACCCCAAAATGGAGATCTGGCCTCTCGGGTTGGATAGTGATGGCCTGATTAAAGATCTCCCTGGCTCGGGCTGGTTCTCCAACATCCAGGTGGATCTCACCCATCAGGAGGTATAGGGGAATACAATCTGGACAGAAACCCATCGCCTCATTAAGTTGAGAGAGGGCCTGATCGGTCTCCCCCCGCTGCCACTGCTTATATGCTTGGTGAAGGAGACAATCTGTAAATTGCTCTGCAGCCGCCTTGTTTGTGGGGTCTATCAGGATTATCTTCTTCCAACAGGCCAGTGCCTTTTGGCAATCCCCATGTTTACAATAGGCCATTGCCAAGGTGCCAAGGAGATCGGTGTTTTCCGGATCAATCCTTTGGACACGATTCAACTCCCGCATCGCCGCCACTGGGTTGTTCTGCCCGAGCCAAAGCTCAGCCAGTCTGATTGAAGTTTCCACATCATTTGGCTTATATCTCATAGCTTTACGGTATTCGCTTGCTGCCTTGTCAGGTTTGTCCATCTTCAAATAATTGTTTGCTAAATGTCTGTGGGCGAGATAGAGGGAGCCCCTGAGTTCCTCGTCAGAACGTTGCAGCTTCCCCCAGCTATTAACCACTTTCGTCCAATACCGATTGGCCATTAAGGTTTCCCCTAATTGGTCATAGGCCAATGCTAAGTTGTGCAGAACCTCAAGGTTTTTAGGGTCTAACGCCACGACCTTTTCCCACCACCCTATGGCCTTCCGGAGCCGATTTTCCTTAGAATATCGGTTGCCCATTAAGAAACAGGCATGCACGAGGTTGTCTCGAGCGACCTCGTCCCGGGGCCGTAGTTCCAGCACTTTCTCCCAGAAGCCCGCGGCTTTAGCCAAAGCGCCCTTTTTCACCTCCTGGATAGCAAACCGGTGGTAGATGGCCGCAAGATCAGCCTCGATCAGGTGTGGACTGAGCCCCTTTTTCAGCGCCTCCTCCCAAGCCTTTACCACAGCAGGGAGATCTCCATCTGCGGCGTAAGCAAGCCCAAGGTAGTATCTCACCAGCGGATCGGTTGCCCCGGCTTTAATGGACTTATCCAAAGCGACTTTGGCCTGCTTCTCCTTACCCATCATCAATAAGGTCAGGCCCTTGAGGGATTGAAAGTAGGGAATTCCATCGTCCACATCTCTCAAAAGGTCTAGTGCCTTATCCCACCGTTGCTCCTTCAATAAGGCGGAGGTCAGACCCAGTTTCCAGAGGGTTTTATCTTCCTCCGATTCCCTATGAATGGAGTGGAAATGTTCCTTAGCTTTCCCAATGGCCCCAGCCTCGATCCAGGCCAACCCAAGATGGTATCTGAATCGGCTATTTTGCGGGTCAGCCTCCAGAGCCTTTTCATACCAGGTTATGGCCTTCTCCAAATTGCCCTTTCGATGATAGGCTAAACCTAAGTGAAAGCAGTAGATAGCCTTTTCTGGGTTAAACTTAACGGCCTGATGAAGCTCAGAGAGAACCTGGACAACCTGCCCACTGGTGTAGAAGGAGAGCCCATACCTGAAGTAGGCTTCGGCCAACTTGGCCGTAATCTCCACGTCTGGAGGCATGGTTCGCCACGCTTTAATGGCATCGCGGTAATTGCCGTTTTGAAAATGCTTCAACCCAATCTCGTAACTGTTTCCCTGCCCTCCGGGGAAGACAGGGGTTTTATGCTTTTTCTTCTTTTTATGCCTCTTCTTGGACATCTCGGTACGAGCCTAAGTGCAAATGATATCTACTGGTTTACTTCATATCCCAGGCTCATATATAGCTCGCCTCGCCCGATGGCTTGCGGTTTATTGAAGGTTCCTTACTGTTGTATTCTGTCATTGTAAAGAGCGATGCCGAAGCCACTTACCCGCTGATAATCTAAATGGCGCTCACCCCTCGGCGTAGCTGAGGATTGATGCCATAAGCGTCAAAAACGACCCAAAACCTAGCGGGTTCGCTTACTCGCCGCCCGTTATATGCCACGCCCATATCCCGTCCTCTTACTTGCATTGAGTATGGTGATTCCCACAATTTCTCCTTTCTCATATCTGATTATCACGTCATCGTCCGTGAGTTCAGAATCATCTGCATGGCTTGGCTTCTTGAAGTTAATATATAAAACATCGGCTCCTTCATCGTAGGATGTCCAAATCCTTGAATATGAGACTTTCAACAGCTCTGGTACAAGCAGCAATATATTTTTTACTTCTACTGCTGCCGTATCTTTCGCCTCCTTCCAAGTTGTTTTCTCCGCCTCGTTAAGAAGGCGGTAATAATAAATCCATACTCGCTCGTTCCTTTTGTAATGTTAATGTTATTCAGTGGCATGGCGTATAACGGGCAGCGGGCAAGCGAACTTGGGTGGATCGATAGCGGAGCCGTAGTTTGGTTACACCTCTGCTTTGTGGCGTAGCCAGTTCTATTTAGCCTCTCCTTATTCCTGGATCAGGTTCGTATGAACAGCGGCCTATAAGTGCAATACAGCAGAAGCACCTTTAAGCTTTTTATATTATTCCCCTTGGCCTTATCTTCTTGGCCAAATCTACTTTTCTGGGCATTTCTCCCTTCCAAAATAGTCTCGTCTGCCTTCGTTGTCAACCCAAAACTTATACAAATTTGGCTGATGACCCCACATGGTAACCACCCTGGATAGATTCTCTCTCTTTCATC
>JAOZPP010000083.1 GCA_029932675.1 bacterium | reverse complement strand
TTGGACCCCCGCCCCCCCCACCCTGGTTACCATCTGCCTTCCCAGTACCATTTTTCGTTTATAACTTTGAAGAGAGCTGATGGTCCTCTCCTTTTATGCCTGGGGATAGGTGACGAGTAACCGTTAGGATAGTGAGATGAGGTGAATTCATTGGCCTTCAGGAATAGAATTAACGGTCTCATTTCTTAACCCGCAGTTTGGATTTTTCTATGAGGAGAGAGGCCTTAGTGATTGCCTTTCCTCTGCGGGAAAGATCAGCTATTATCAACATTTTCGAGCCTAAATCTTCCACTTTCCCCCTTAACACATAGGGGAAGCTGGAGGGAGATTCCACGAGTTGGAAGAGGAGATTTTCGGCCAGACAGTCCTTAAGGGCTAAGGTGAGATCATCGGCGGGTCCCTTCCCCCCAGGAGAGAAACCCTCAACGAGGATATCAATCCCATAGAGGCCTGAGGAGGTAAAATCTTGGAGGATGCCTTCGGCAACCCCCCTTAGAGCGAACTGAGGGGTCCTGAGAGGAAAGCTCACCCCTAAGTTTAACCCCTTCTCCCATCTGGGGGAGGTCTCTTCCCCCATTAGCCTATTTAGATCTATCTCTACCCTTGCCTCTGCTTGCCAGGCCAACTCTGCCCCCTTAATGACCGCACCTCCTACCCCCTCCTCGTTTGTCCTCTCATCTCCCTTGATCTCCCCTAACTTAGGGTTTAAGCTCCACCTAAGGGGAACCTCTGGTAAAGGGAGGGAGCCATAGAGGACCCTGACTTGGAAGGGGTTCCCCTCTCTCCCCTCTCCTCCTAACTTGAGAACCTTCAACTGCTTCAAGATGCCCCAAATTTGTTCCTCAACCTCTACGAGGGATAACCCTGGGGATGAAACGCTACTCATCGGCAAGGGCCCAGCCACGGCGCTTAACTCCTCGAGGAGAGCTGCCCTTTGAAGCGAGATTTCCTCACATTTGGAGAGAATCCTCAACCTTCTCAACACCTCCCCCTCTGCTGAGGCTTTTTTCATTAAGGAGTTAAGTTCACTGGCTTTCCTCCTTACTCTTTGGCTTAATCTCTGCATAGCCTCCTCACGAGGGAGAACGGCTACAACCAGGTAGATCCCCTTTTCCTTCAACGGAGTTGCCTCCACAATCCTTACCCCTTCTAAGACCATATCTACTGTGGATCTATGGAAGATCTCCAATTTGGGCTTGATCCCCAGCCCATAGGAGTCAGTAATCCTTGACTCAATATCCATCCTTATCTCCTCGGCAATCTCCCTGCAGGCGGCCTCCTTGGCCCTTTGCCTGGCTAAAGAGGGATCAGAGAGAAGGGGAGATGTGCCTATCCCTAAAAGGTAAGATTCAGCAGGGTACTTTGCCCTATAGTTAGAGTAGAGGCTTATCCTCCTTCCATAGGGGGGGAAACAGGCAAGAAGGAGGAAAGGAAGGGCCAGGAAGATATATTTTGGGATTACCTTCATCTTTCAGCAGGGTAGGGTATTAGCCAGAAAGAGCCCCGTCCGTTCCACCTGAAGGGTGACGTAAGAGGGTAGGATCAGGGCTCTACCCCGTGGCTTCGGGGATAGTGATCACCTAAACACTATCAAAATCAGACTGATTTGTCAAAGCTTTTTTTCAGGAAGGGACTCTTTCTGCGCTCTCCAGATATGGCCCGTTTTTGATTGACATTCCAATTGGGGATATATATTTTGTCTACTCACTTACAAGGAAGGAAGGTTGGACACCAAACTGCTTGCCCTTTCTGTCTTCATCTCCGTCTACCTCTATCTTATCTTCTTTAAGAGGCATCGTGCCTTAGGGGTCTGGGCTGGGGTTTTCGTCCTCTGGGTTGGTGGGGTGTTAGGCGTCAGGATGATGATAGAGGAGATAAATTGGAATGTGTTGGGGATATTTGCCGGCACCCTAATCATCGCTGAGCTCTTCATCCGCTCCAAAGTCCCTGTGCTGCTCACCGACTATCTGGTAGATAGATCAAAGACGGTAGGTATAGCCGTCCTTTGGATATGCATCCTTACCAGTTTCATCTCTGCCTTTGTGGAGAATGTGGCCACCGTGCTCATCGTTGCTCCCCTGGCCATGGAGTTGGCCAAGAGGATGAAGATCTCCCCTGTCCCCTTCTTGATCGGGATTGCCATCTCCTCGAACCTCCAAGGGACTGCCACCCTAATCGGGGACCCACCCAGTATGATCTTGGCTGGTTATGAGAGGATGACCTTCAACGATTTCTTCTTCTTTAAGGGCAAACCCAGCATATTCTTCGCTGTGGAACTGGGGGCGGCTACGTCTATGTTTTTTCTCTACCTTCTTTACCGCAGGAACAGGGAGAAGGTGACCTCTGTCCCTGTAGAGAAGGTAGAGAGTTGGGTCCCTACTGCGCTGCTTGGTTCAATGATTGTAGCTTTGGCTATCTCCTCGATCTTAGACCCTGGCTTCACCTGTTTAGGGGGGATAGTCTGCCTGGGATTTGGAGGGGTGGGCTTGATCTGGCAATGGACAAAGCGGAGGCCGGTGTGCAAAGAGGTAATTAGGGGATATGATTGGGAGACGACCCTGCTTTTGGCAGGAATCTTCATCCTGGTTGGTGGGTTGCAAAGGGCTGGGGTTATTGGAGAGTTGGCTGGTCTACTGAAGTCGTTTACCGGAACGAGTCCCTTCTGGAACTTTACTGTAATCGTTTGGTTTTCGGTGATATTTTCCGCCTTCATTGACAATGTGCCTTATATAACAGCTATGATCCCGGTCTGCCACCTTATAGCTGATTCCCTCTCCCTTCCCTCCACCCTATTTGTATTTGGGCTCCTTATCGGTTCCTGTTTGGGAGGAAACATCACCCCTATAGGGGCTGCGGCCAACATCACCGCGATGGGGATAGCCAAGAAGAGGGGTTACCGGGTAGGGTTTAGGGAGTTTGCCCGCATAGGCCTGCCTTTCACTGTAATAGCCACCCTCTGTGGTTACCTCTTCGTCTGGTTTGTCTGGAGGTAGAGGCGGATATCCATCCCCGCACCAAATCGGGCCTAAATATATCCAGTATAAGATGGCTACGAATCTGCTTGACAAGAGGGATTACCTTTTTATGTTAGGATGGGGAGGGGGTTGGCTCAAGGAGAGAAGATGGGGCAAGAGACCACACCGGAGAAGGGGGGAAAGCCTCTCTTCAGGAAGAGCCATTCCAAGGACTGACCCCCCACTGAAGGCCATAGACCATTAGAGGGTTGAAGCAGGGGGAGGAAGATGCGGGGGATTAATTAGGTAAGGGGGAACTTAGTCACGGTCTTTGACGACTTGATCGGGTAATGCAGTGAACCTCCTTGCTCACCTGGGGGAAAGGCATTTGGAGTGGTTAAAGATTTTCGATAGCTCGATTACCCGATTAATAAATCAAAGACCATAACTAAGTTCCTGAGGATAGGAAAGGAGGAGGGGAATGAGAGAAATAGACGCGCAGAGAATCACCGATGAGGTGAAGAGGCTCTGCATGGAGGCAAACTACGATATACCTGAAGAGGTCCTGGAGCTCCTCAGGGAGGTTAAGGAGAAGGAGGAATCACCGGCTGGGAAGGAGGTGATCAGGCAGATAATCGAAAACGACCAGATCGCCAGAAAGGAGAGGGTCCCAATCTGCCAGGACACTGGATTTGCTGTCTTCTTCATCGAATTGGGACAGGATGTGCACATTGCGGGTGGTTATCTCGAGGATGCCATAAATGAAGGGGTGAGGCAGGGTTACCAGGAGGGATATCTGAGAAAGTCCATAGATGGTGATCCTGTTCTTCATCGGGTGAATACTGGTGACAACACCCCGGCAGTGATCCACCTGCGTATCGTCCCGGGGGAGAGTTTAAAGATAACCTTTGCCCCGAAGGGCGGTGGAAGCGAGAATATGTCCACGGTGAAGATGATGAAACCCGCCGATGGGATAGAGGGGATAAAGGATTTTGTGGTCAATTGGGTAAGAAATGCCGGTGGGAACCCCTGTCCTCCAAGCGTAGTAGGGGTAGGCATAGGAGGGACATTTGAGAAGTGTGCCCTTCTGGCCAAGCAAGCTGCCATACTGCCGGTTGGTTATAAAAACCCGGATCCAGAGTATGCAAGGGTAGAGGAAGAGCTTCTGGAGAGGATAAACAGGACAGGCATAGGCCCGATGGGGTTGGGAGGTAGGGTGACTGCCCTCGCCGTTCATATAAAAACCCATCCCTGCCACATTGCCAGCCTGCCCTTGGCGATAAACATCCAGTGCCATGCGGCCAGACATAAAGAGGTGGTGATCTAATGGGAGATTATAAGGAGATCAGGTGCCCCTTAGAGGAGGATGTGGTGCGGGGGTTGAGGATGGGGGAAGCGGTGAGGCTTTCCGGAATTGTCTATACGGCAAGGGATGCTGCCCATGAGAGGCTGATGGAACTCATTGAGAAGGGGGAACCACTCCCCTTTGACCTTAAAGGTCAAGTGATCTACTATGTGGGACCTGCCCCGGCCAAGCCAGGCCAGGTAATCGGCTCCGCTGGCCCGACCACCAGCGGGAGGATGGATTCATTCACCCCCAAGCTCCTCTCTCTGGGTCTGAAGGGGATGATAGGTAAAGGGCCGCGGGATAAAGGTGTTATAGAGGCAATGGTTAAGTATGGAGCGGTCTATTTTGCTGCTACCGGCGGGGCAGGAGCGTTGATAGCCAAGAGCATAAAGAAAGTAAGGATTGTAGCTTATGATGATTTAGGGCCGGAAGCCATCAGGGAGATGACGGTGGAGTCCCTTCCGCTAATTGTAGCCATCGATTCCCAGGGCAAGGACATCTATAGCGAGGGATGGAGGAGGTATACCCAGGGATAAATGCCCCTCACTGAGAACAGCCGAAACTAAGCACTATTCCAAGCTACCCACTACTTTCTCCACCTCGTTTAGGATCTCGCCTGACTTGACCAGTTCCTTCATCCTGTTATGATCCGGATACATCGGACGGTCCTCATCGAGGTGCTTCACATACTTACGGATAACTGCCTTGGCTGCGGCCACCCCCCTTCCGGGGGTGAAATTGCGGAAGTCTAAGGCCTGAGCCGCGGCCATGAATTCGATACCCAAAACTCCGTAGGCATTATCCAGTATCTGAGCATTTTTGATTGCCGTGTTCATTCCCATAGAGACGAAGTCCTCCTGGTCAGCAGCGGCAGGGATTGAACCGATGCTGGCGGGAGCCGAGAGCATCCTCTGTTCGACAACAAGGGTGTCAGCGGTGTACTGGCTGAGCATCATTCCGGAAAACATACCCGCGCCCTTGGTTAAGAAGGGGGGTAATCCGGCGCTCAGCGCGGGGTTGGTCAGCCTATTGAGGCGTCGCTCCGAAAGAACACAGACCATAGTAATGGCCGCCCCGGCCATATCCATGGGGAGACACACTGGTGACCCCTGGAAGTTGGCTCCAGTGATGGTCAGTTTATGTTCAGGGAAGAAAACAGGGTTGTCTCCAACGCCATTAAGCTCTATTTCTACCTGTTTCTGTGCATAGCCGAGGGCGTCATGGGCAGCTCCAATGACCTGGGGGGATGAACGCATTGAATAGGCGTCTTGGACCCTTGTCTTCATCCTTCCAGTGAGCAGGTCACTACCTTCGATGCACTTCATAATCGCCCGAGCGCTGCGCACAGCTCCCGCGAAGCCGCGGACCTCATGGAGGCGGAGATCGTAAGGCTTCATATTGGCCAGCAGCGCCTCTAAGCTCATCGCGCAAGCGATTTCAGCCTGTTTCAGCCAGCGGTTCATATCATAGAGGTGGATGGCGCTCATTGCGGTTAAAAGGTTGGAACCATTGATCACTGCCAGTCCATCCCGGGCCTGCAGGCCGGGGATGGGGATACCCGCTTTTTCCATAGCCTCCTTTCCAGGTAGGCGCTGACCTTGGTAATAGGCTTCCCCCTCTCCCATAAGCAGCAGGGCTATCTGAGCCATTGGAGCAAGATCTCCAGAGGCTCCCACGGATCCCTTTTGGCAGACAACGGGCGTGACCCCTTTGTTGAGCATCTCCACCAGGGCAAGGGTGACCTCAGGGCGACAACCTGATTTCCCATGGGCATGGACATTAACCCTGCTGGCCATCGCGCCCCGCACATACTCAATGGGGGCGGGTTCTCCAATCCCCGCGGCGTGGTTGTAGATTAAGTATCTTTGAAACTGCCGCACTTGTTCATCATCTAAGATCACTTCCGAGAATTCACCGATGCCCGTGTTTACCCCGTACATAACCTCCCGGGCTGCAATCTTCTCCTCAAGCATTCGACGGCACAGCTTAATCCGGGCAAGCGCATTGGGGTGAAGTTTTACCTCTTCCCCTTGCCGAGCGATGCGCACCAGTTTTTCCACCGTGAGCCCTGAACCGTCCAAAACGATAGCCATTCCTATATCTCCTTGCCTTGTATGGGTTTGAGAGGGGTAAGATGACCCCGAAGTAGCGGAGAAAATACTTTTAAAAATATAAAGGGACTCCCCTTAAAAGTCAAGGCCAATTCCGCTTGGGGGACTTCCTCAGAATTATTCATAAATTTTCACCTGTTCTCTGCCATCACCCCAGATGTTAGGGATAACCAGATCACCAAAAGTGAGGTGACATCCCGATAAGTCGGGATGCCTCAGTCAGATCAGGGGTTCTGAGCGCTCCGCTATTGGCAGTTTGCAGCTACCTGCGGGTTTTTTATGAATAATTCGGGTTCAACCATAGGGGACCAAATTTCCGAGAGAAAAGGGAGGAACTCCGAGTTATTGAAGTCCCTCCCCTTCCATCCTCTATGAACACCATTGTTAGCGGAGGAGAACCATTCTTTTGGTCTCCCCAAAGTCCCCAGCTTGGAGCCTATAGAGATACACCCCAGAAGCTACCTCCTTGGCATCCCAACTCACCGTCTTGTATCCGGCCTTCTGTCTCTTATCCACCAGAGTAGTCACCCTTTGTCCCAGGATGTTGTATATCTCCAGCTTCACCCAGCACTCCTTGGGTAGAGCATACCTGATCTCTGTCCTCGAATTGAAGGGGTTAGGGTAGTTCTGGCCAAGAGAGAAACCAGTGGGAAGAGACCTTCCAGCAAGGGTTCCCTTAACCCCCAGTGGCCCCTCTGACCAGGGGCGGTAGGCCACCCAGTCGGTGACCTTATCCCCTTTGCCTTCAGGGTTATAGTCAGGCGGCCTGGGGCTGGGATCATAAGGCCCGGTTGGGTCCCCCCACCAGCAGCTTTCGGCCACTACAGTTACAGTGCTATCATAGTTGTAGACCCCCCATACACCATTGCTGTCAATATCACATTTAGAGATCACCGGCGAGGAGCCAGACAGACAGATGATTCCATAGGTGCCACTCTTGAAGATGGTGCAGTTATTATTTATCCGGGGAGAGGATGTATCTTCACACCAGATGCCGGCAAAGGTGCTATTTTCGATCTTCGTCTGCGAGATGAGCGGCGAGGAGTTGTATAGTCCCATCCCGGTATGGTTGCTGAGAAAGTAGTTGCCAGATACAACACAGGTTGAGTCGCAATCGCTCATATCGGCACCGCATCCGCTGTTGTCTTTAAACCAGTTATCCCTGAGCTCCAGGTTGCTCCCGGAGAGATCAGCTCCCATATGGCAAGAGTAGATATTATTTGACTCAACTACTCCTGAGCCTGAGATAGCGATTCCGGTCCCACAGGAGTGGATGTAGTTGTAGTTCACGTGGTAGATTCCCTCGGGGTTGCTTAGGGCAATGGCTGAATGGGCAATATTCCAGATATGGCAATGGCTGATGGTCATAGCTTTCTGATTACCATAGATGCCATAATATCCATTCTGAATGTTGCAGTAGCTCAAGACAGAGGAATCACTGGCCTCCTCGGAGAACCATATCTGAAACCATCCTCCTTCATCTGAGGTGATATCTATCCAATTGGCCACCGTTCCCTGGGCCTTTAGGGTTCCTTCTACCTTCAGGGTAACCCAGGGGTCTGCGCTTACCCTACTCCCTGGGGATATGGTTAGACAGACTCCAGAGTCCACCACCACAGGCCCAACCAACCTGAGGCTATCCTCCCAGGTGGTGTTGGCTGTGAGGTGGCCGGAGACCCCTCCCGGAGAGGGAGTTATCCCGTGATTATCGGAGAAGGCGTGGAGGATATCATCTTCATGAGGGGTGCCATTTGAGGGATCGGCATCACCATAGAAGAGGTCATCGGCGATGAGCATCTGATCGAGGAAATCTGAGAAATACATCGGGATGCCAAAGAGGGCTTCAAAGAAGAGCCCGTCAGTGCAAGTTCCCCCAAGGCCCTCCCTCAAATCCCAGAGGGCACCGCTGATGATCTGGCCATCATGATGGGGCTCATAGATGAAGTCATCCGGACACCTGAGGCTGTTCTCTAAGTTCCTCCATAGTGAGGGATCGGAGGAGACCCCCTCACCAATCAGGGGATCGTTGTTCATAATGGCTGCTCAGTAGTCGGCAAACCCCTCGTGCATAGCATCCCATTGCCAGGTGCGAGAGATAAGCATTGCCTGGACATGGTGGACAATGGCATGGCCGTATTCATGGAAGATGACATCGTTGTCTAAAGAGAGGTTCTGGATACCATGTTCAGGGTCGCCTGCCCCAAAGTGTATGTCCCCAGTGCCGGGTTTATAGTAGGCATTCCCCCCAACGGGGTCCCGCACTACGGCCCACATCGGACGGTCATAGTAGTCCATAAGGTCAAACTGGAAAACTCCATATGGATTTATAAGGGCTTTATAAATTTCCGTCGCCTGGTAATACATATTCACCTCATCATCCAGCTCATCCCCTTGCTCCCCCCAGGTCCAGTTGTGCGGCCCATCGGCATAGACCCAGGCACTGTGCAGGGCATTGGGTATCCCCTCTGCAGGATGAACCTTGACCACTAAATGCTGCCCCTCCAGCCTGGACTCCAAGAGATATGGCCCCACATCGGGAACATCCATGCTGTAGTAGCCATTCCAGTCGGTGTAGGTGCTCTCCGGCGGATCGGTATAGACCTTCACCTTCTCCAAAGCAAACCAATCCTGCCGAGTAGAATCCGCTGGATGATGGGGATATATCCATCCATTGACATGGCCCCAGATGCGGTTGCCATCAAAGAACTCAAGGCTGTTGAAGCCATAGATCACATCCCCGTTCTGAGCATCCACATAGACCAACCACTCCCCGGGAGGATCCTGGATAGAAAGCTTCACCTCCCAGGTGAGATGGGTGGTTACCGTTGTATCCGACCGATAGGGAAATATCGCTTTGGAGCTCCCGATCACCTGGTCTTCAGCCGGATCAAAGCCCACCGCCTCCTTGGCTATCGCCACTGCCTCATCCTGGGAGATATTAGAGACAGTGGTCAGCCCACTGTCGGGATAGGCATCGGAGCCAAACTGGATGACCTTCCCATAGCGGTTAATCGTCAGCCTCACCAGCCCAGAGATCACCGGGATCCCCTCTTTTTCCTGCTGATAGCAGACATACCAGTTGTCACCCCTCTTTATTGCCCGCAGGAGACTCAGATCGTCTGAATTAACTTTCAGCAGCCCGCTATATGAGGAGATAAAATCCCTGGTCTTCTCCTCTATGTTTTCCTCGTTTAAAGGCAGAGGCAGTTGCACTCCGGAGCAGACAATATTATGAGGGCTCCCGGTAAGCTCATTCCACCTTATCTTGAAGTAGTTCCCATTCCCCTGGGAGATGAACTCCTGCCATTCCGGTGATTGACCCAGTTGCTTCTGCACCTCTGGATGCATTAGTTGCAGGGGCATGGGGTTGATCACCTGCTCCTCTTCTGGAGCAACAAAGGCCGATGCCGTAACCGGCACCAGTATCCCCAGAAGGGCAAAGACTGCAAATAATGCTACTGCTTGACGCATTTCCAACCTCCATTAAAGGTTTACGGTTAAAAGCCAACGAACAGTTGCCAGGATTTTCTCCATCCTCCATCTCCTTTCCTTTTGTGCTGTCCGGACCCCTGCCCTGACAGATCTCCTAACCCTCCGCCGAGGCGTCAGAACCCCGATTCTGACGCTGAGGTGCTGTCAGCCCCGTTCCGACGGGATTCCCGGCGGAAGGCTCTGTCTTGACAGGCCGGATTCATCCGCCCCGGCTTGCAGGCTCGATAAATTGAGCCCCTACACTTTCATTCGAGGCGTCAGAACTGGATTCTGACGCTTGCCTTATGAGGCTACATCTTCCACCCCCTGTTTGAACTTAACTCCCTTCGGTCGCTAACTTCCCAGAGGGCCTCACCGGCCCTATGACGCTCCGCTGTCACCCTTAAAGGGGGCATACCCCCTTTAAGACCCCCCACGTTTCGGAATTCCTAAGAATTCCGAAACATAGAGTTTGTGAAAAACTACTTGCCATTTCCTTCGATTTCTCCTATATTTAAAAGGGCATAAGAAAGGGAGTTCTCTTGCCCTTTCTGTGCCGCGGGGGTTATCAGTTGTCCTATCTTAGCGGGTTGGCAACTGGTAACCTCTTTATTATATTTATTTCTCTCGTGCTGTCAACCCCGTTCCGACGGGATTCCTGACGGAAGGCTCCTGCCCTGACAGTTCCCACAGAGGCGTCAGAACCCCGATTCTGACGCCCTGCCTATCTCCTTACCGCAAAAGCACCATCTTCCTCGTTTGACTGAATCTTCCTGCCTTAAGCCGATAAAGGTAAACCCCAGAAGGAAGTTCCTTCCCTTCCTGGTTCCTCCCATCCCATAAGACGGTGTAATAGCCGGGGTCCTTTCCTTCCTCCACCAGGGTCCTCACCTCCTGACCCAAGATGTTGTAAATCTTCAGGGTGGTGTGGACAGGGGGACTCTTAATTCTCAATTCATAATTAATAATTGTGGCCGCGTTAAAGGGGTTGGGCCAGTTTTGCTCCAGCACAAACTGTGTGGGCAACCCCTCCTCTCTTCTCTCCTTCACCCCTGTCTTTCCCTCTACCTCCTGGGAATATCCACTGCCATAGCCTTTGTTATTTACCGCAGATACCCGATAGTAGTAGGTCGCGCCCATAACTACCTGGCTATCCACCCAAGCAGGCCCTGTGACTTGGGCAACGAGGGTGGACTCCGAAGGGGAGAAGCCACTGGAGTCACCCCGATAGACGGCATACCACCAGATGTCCGGCTCAGGATTTGGTCTCCAGCTCAAGCTCACTGTGCTGTCCCCCGGTTCAGCCTCCAATCCCTTGGGATATACCGGGCGGGCCATAACTGCCCTGGGGCCACCATAGGCCCCAATGTCATTGCGGGAGCTATCCGGATCCCTGAACCCCCAGGCTGTATCCCCCCGGTCTATACAGGGAGAGTTGACCAACAGGTGATAGTCTCCCAGGGAGGTATCGGCAAACAGGGGGTCTAAGCTTATATCCCCCTCTCCTGGTTGACAGCCTGAATAGTCCCCATCAGCATTAGCCCAGACATCGTTGTAGGAAATTATTGGGGGAGCCTTCTCTATGGCTAAGATGCCTTCACCATCCCTGCTTCCCACAATGATGTTGTTTGCTATGGTAGCCTTGGCCCAGTAGTCATATATCCCCCCTCCCCTCTCAGATGCCTGGTTATAGCAAATCGTGTTGTTGGTAATCACCGCGGTGGATCCATAGAGGAAGAATCCACCGCCTTCTAAGGCGCTATTGTGTGCTATCAAGTTGTTGACAAAAATAGACGGTGACCGACCACAGAAATAGGTGAATACCCCACCTCCCACATAATCCGATACATTATCCACGATCTGGTTGTTGGATATGGTTGCTGAGGTGCCTGCAATTTCAAGGCCTCCACCCTGGTTGAATGCCCTGTTGCCTCTGATGATGTTATTCCTTATCTTGGGCACTGTGCAATTCGTATGGATGCCTCCCCCACATTCAGCCTCATTCCCCTCAATGATGTTCTCCTCAATAACGGTCAGGGTATCTGAACTACCACCACTTAAACCTATCCCCCCCCCCGCAAAGGCCGAGTCTCCAGCTATATAGTTGCCCTTTATCAGAAGGATACTGCAATGGGTTAGAGATGTCCCTATTCCTCCCCCCCGAGCTGATGCCTTATTCCCGGTGATGATATTATCCACGATTATGGGGCGACTCCTCCCCAGATAGTCAGTGGAGATTCCCCCACCATAGGATTCGGGGGAAGATAATTTGTAATTGCCGGAGATGATGTTGTTTGAAATCAAGGGTGAACCTCTCCCACCGGTTCCTATACCGCTTCCTTCGTTATTCGTTATCTTATTGTTTATGATAAGGGGATAACCACTTGTGTCGGCATCAATGCCTATCCCCCCAAAAGTGTTATCCGAAACCTCATTTCCCTCTACCAAAGGAGAACCTCCAACGCAGAATATACCTCCGGCATAGTTGGCCTTGTTCTGGGTTATGATGTTATCCCTTATTATTGGTGTTCCCACTTCGCAGTAGATGCCTGCTCCGGTCCCGTAGAAACTGTGCTCATCATAGGAGCAGTTTTTGGTGATGATGTTGTTTATTATCTTGGGGGAGGAGCCTTTAAGGCACCTTATCCCCGCCCCGGTGGGTGCGTATCCCCTGGTGATGGTAAAACCATCAAGAACTGAATTTGTATCCTCCCCGGACTCAAAGGTAACTACAGGATGGTAAAGGATGCTGTCCCCATCTATGATCGTTGACTCCGGCCCAGCCTCACTCTTCAGCCAGATGGCCTTCCCCTCAAAGTTCAGGTTCTCCAAGTATCTCCCTGGAGCAACCAGCACTGTGTCCCCATCCTGGGCACCCTCTATCCCCCCCTGAATGGTAGCCGAATCAGCAGGAACCCTGATAACGGTTGCCCTCAGGGGTGAATAGACTATCACCACTATTAGAATCCAGAAGGGTAAAAACCAGTTTACTTTCCTTACTCTCATTCCATTATCCCCTCTCCCAGACGGTTCCTCCTGAGGCGTCAGAACCCCGATCCTGACGCATTTCAGGTGCTGTCAGGGCTCCCGCCCTGACAGATGCCCTAATCCCTCCTCCTGAGGCGTCAGAACCCCGATTCTGACGCCCTGCCTATCTCCTTACCGCAAAAGCACCATCTTCCTCGTTTGACTGAATCTTCCTGCCTTAAGCCGATAAAGGTAAACCCCAGAAGGAAGTTCCTTCCCTTCCTGGTTCCTCCCATCCCATAAGACGGTGTAATAGCCGGGGTCCTTTCCTTCCTCCACCAGGGTCCTCACCTCCTGACCCAAGATGTTGTAAATCTTCAGGGTGGTGTGGACAGGGGGACTCTTAATTCTCAATTCATAATTAATAATTGTGGCCGCGTTAAAGGGGTTGGGCCAGTTTTGCTCCAGCACAAACTGTGTGGGCAACCCCTC
>JAOZPP010000027.1 GCA_029932675.1 bacterium | reverse complement strand
AGCAATCCTAACTGGCGGAGGATTGCGGAGCGCCAGCGGGAGAGACCCCAGGGAACGTTAGGAGCTAAGTTCAAACAAGGTCCCCATGAAGCCCAATAACCATCAGAGATCCAAAGAGATGCGGGATCCGCCTAAACCAAGAGCATCTTGCTTGCTTTAGTTTGACAAAAGGATAATTGACCTCATGTTTGATAAGATTTTCCGACTCAATCCCCTCTATTCAATCACTCCTTTTGAAGATCTAACTGATGAGCAGAAGAAGCGCTTTCAGCACCTGGTAAGTAATAAAGCTTTGTATGGTTTCGTCCATGCTCCCCGGGAGGCTAAATTAACTGTCAAGGCGGTCAACCGAGATCTCGCAGATTTTTTGCGTCAATTCTCCCGACCCATAAGATTGAGAGACGCCTTCCAGAAGTTCGATAGGGGGACTAAGGAGGAAAGGAGAAAGTATATAATTCGGCTGGTTCTTGACAGTGTGCTTCAGGTCTTAGCCGATGGGGAATTTATTTCTGGCGTGGAAGCTGTTAACCGTGTCCTCACTTCCTCCAAGAACTTAGCTTATTCAGGTGACAAAAGGGCTTATATCCAAACCATTTCGGAGAGGGGTATCCATCTTGCGTTCAATTCAGCACTTACCACCCCCCAGGATTTAGCCACCTACCTTTACAACCTCAACTGCATCCCAATCAACAGACGTTGGAAGAGACACCTCCCTGATAGCAAGGCATTGGCTGCATATCTCCACCTACGGGATGACGGTACTTGGCAGGGTATGCCTAATTCCATTAGGTCTCGACAAATTAGATTAGATGAAAAGGGCGAACCGGATACGTTTGATCTATATTGGAGATCCTGGGATTTTAAGAAGAGGAAACATCCTAAGGATAAACCCAGCTACAAGGTCTATTTCAGCCCACTTCCTCAGGACCTTCCCCGTGTTTTTCAAATTGTCAGGGGGGCTGTTGCTGAGTCTGGGGCACATTTCATGAAGATCGGCCGGCATTTAGCCGGTATCCTCCGCCCAGACAAACTCTTGGTCTACTTCTCCGAATACAAACAAGCCTTTGATTTCGCCTCCCTTATGTCGGAACAGTTAATCTCCCTTGATCCCCAGGGAGTACCCTTTAGCTTCCAGGTAAACCCCAAGAATCCCATAGTTTCCATGGGGGTCGATCCTCCCCACAAGATTGGGGAATCATATAGCTGGCGTCTCTACATTACAACCAAGCTTGCCCTGGCGATCCAGGGGGCGCGACGGGATGGAACAAAAAACCCCCTGGAATATATTCATGCTTATATGCAACTTATTGGAGTTGATAGTCTTAGATGGCGTCCTTTGAGCGATGATTGGAGTATAGAGTTCACCCCTTCAGGGCAAAGAGATGAGAGATCCGCTTAATGCTGATATAAAGATAGACTTAAATCGCCTCAGACGCCTGGCGAAGGACGTCATCATTACCCCAGTTAGCAAGCTGCCGGAGGCTTTGCTAAAGGAAATCTATCCTGAGGGGAAAATCCCCCAGGGGTACTTTGCTCTCGAACGCAAGAGGGTACGGGCCCTCCCCAAGATCGTCAATAAGGATGTAGTTGATGTGCTGCAAGCGTTCGGAAGAAGGGGGGCGAGTTACAATGATATCTTAGAATATTTTACGAAGTCAAGAAACCTCAATCGCGACGAACTCGATCCTAAACTTAGGAAGCTGGTGAGGAGTTTGATCCACAACAGCTTTCTTGTTGATGTCGGCGATGAGCAAATCTCATCGGCTGAATCCGTAGAACCCAGTTTCAAAGAAGGTGAGGAGTGGCTTGGCTACGTAATCAGGGAGAACATACATTGCCTCGTGGATTCCGAAATCTACAAGATTGAAAACAGGAGCACAGGTGAATTTAGGGCTCTGAAGATTGCGCAAAATAAGTTTCCAAACAAGGAGATGAAAGAGAGGATAACGCGGCGTTTAAATCACGAATTTGAAGTTATGGGGTATGTCAACCATCCTAACGTTGTCAAGCTATGGGAACAAGGGATATATGAGGGACGCATATACGGTATTCTCGACTGGGTCGATGGCCCTCCTGTTATCAGTTATGCCCATGAAATGGATTTCAAAGCAACGGACAGGAAGCTAATGAAGCTTGCCATTCAGTGTGCAGAGGCCCTAAAGGCCGTTCATGTGGCTGGCTACCTTCATGGTGATGTTCATGCCGACAACTTCCTAATTAGAAATGGCAATGTTTGTCTGATTGATTTCGGCCTAACTCGCCCTATTGAAATCAAGGAAGAGGAGAACTATGAAGAAGGCGGTGTGATACTGTATATGCCCCCCGAATATGTGCGCCACGTCCTTGAGGGCCGAAAAGGCCTTTGGGGTTCGGTCGCCGGGGAAATATACTCCCTCGGAGTGATACTCTTCTACCTTTTTACAAAGCGAATGCCCTATACATGGAATTTTCGCCGGAATGAATATATGAAAAGCATTCTAAACGAAAAACCAAAGGGTTTTGAGGAGTGTGAACGCACCCCATGGCCGGAGTTGGAAGCGGTTTTACATAAGGCATTGGAAAAGGAAAAGGGGAAACGCTTCTCTTCTATGGCTGAGTTTCTGGAAGCACTGAGGGCAATACCACTGCCTCCAAAGGCAGATTTTAGCCCATTTAAGGACAGCGGCCTTGATTCCTAAGGCAGAATAAAGGTGTCGATCTATGACTAAATCGCGGGCTTTATCAAAAGCAATGAAGGGGATTGAGGAACTTGCCCAGTATTCATTCAAGAACATGTGTTTGGTACATGCGCCGCCTTATCGTTCCCTATATGCAGGGGGAGCTGGTATTGCCTACACCTTTTGGAAAGCGGCGTGTATCTTGGACGAAGCGAAATGGCTCGATTATGCTCGATTTTGGATCGATCACGTAATTGCTGCACCAGAAGATGAGCGAATCATTAAACTCCCCGAAAAACCTATGGAGACCGTGGAAATCCAAGTAAAGGACTCGTTATTATTCGGGAACAGGGGGATAGATTTCGTCAGAGCACTTATTGCTTATGCGCAGGACGATCGGCCTATCTTAGAGAAGGCCTTGGAGAATTACACTGCTCCAGAAAGCAAGAGGCTAACTCAGCAAGAATTCCTCCAAGGGATTGCAGGGCGGTTAGTTGGTTGTGCATTATTGTACCGGGAGACAGGGGAGGCGAGTTTAAAGAAGTATGGCGATTCCATAGCAAAGGATTTGACCGCAACGGCCGAGGTTTCTAATGGGGTTGTCCCCTGGCCTAACAATCACAAATTGGGATTTGCTCATGGGCGCGCTGGTAACTATTATGCACTCCTCCTCTGGTCTAAAGAAACCGGTTATCCCCTGCCGGAATGGGTCCTTACAGGCCTTAAGCAATACGCTAAATCGGGCAGAAAGCATAAATATGGTATAAGTTGGCCCATTGATGAAAGGGATGAGAGGGGATATATGGATAGTTGGTGCAACGGCGCCCCTGGCCTCATCCTCCTCTGGACCCTTGCTTACAACCTTTACAAGGATCCACTTTTCCTTGAAACCGCCAGGGCAACCGGCGAATACTGCATACACAAGACCAATTACCACCTTGGTCATCTCTGCTGTGGGGCTGCGGGCGTCAGTTACGCCTTGCTCTCCTTGAATCGTATCGATCCCAGCGGGCCTTGGTTAGAATATGCCTTCCACTACGCCGACTTCGCTGAGCATGGCTCAATCATAAAGCTTTGGCGCCTTGGCCTTTACAGCGGGTTAGCTGGCATCATCTGTTTGATGCTTGACCTCCAAAACCCCAAAGAGGCTGAACAACCAGTCGTTGAAGGGTGATAAGTTGGGGGGCAAGAAAGGTTAACCCATAGTTATTAGGTAAATTGAGTTGTAACGGGGATGTTTGATGACCCAACGCAGGTATATCTTTGGAGGGAGGTGATAAAGCTGAGGGCATTTTAGGGTGGCGATGGTGTTTATAAATCTAAACAACTAACAGGATGGAGCCTATTATGACCAAAAGAACAGTTCTCCCTTTTGTGGGCCTTCTCTTTCTCTTGAGTATGGTAAACTCGTCTCAAGCTGGAGAGACCATTTCGTTAAGGCCCTATCTAAATGTGGGCTACTTACTTACGCCTCCCTCGGCAGAGGACTTGCGTTATGTGGAAGTTGGCGGAGGGAACCTGGACAGGTACTTGGATGTGAACCGGGGCAACTTTGGAGGTGGGCTGCAGTTTCTCCTCAGCCCAAGCAAACCCCTAATGGAAGGTATGAACACCAAGCTCGGCTTGGATATTGGTGTAAAGCGGTTGTTCTCCTCAAAGTTCCAAGCCTATGAGAATGCCTATCACAAGGAGACCGAATATGACCTTAGCTCTATGGGGTTGGTGGAGTTAGCCCCAGAGGGGTCGCCTTTCTTCCTCCAAGCAGGAGTGGGGGTGCACTTTGTATTCTGGTGGTGGGAGTACAATTTCCGGGGCAAATACAGTAGCGAATATAAGGAAGACTCTGGTATGGACACAAACGTCGGCCTCTCGGGAACGGCAGGTATGAACCTCCCAATCGGGGAGAAGTTGCATATGCCAATAATGGTGCGAGTTGAACATATCTTTAGGTATGGCTCCACAGCTATGATTAGCGCTATGGTCGGCCTCGACTTTGGCCATTAGGCATAATTTCGCTCTGATGAACATTGAAATCACTGGCGGGACATTGGTCTTGAGAATGGGGTTTGAACACCATACCGCTTTCCCTTAAAGGCAGGGTAAATTATCGTCCCCACCCACCAATCCTTTGTTTTGAATGGCTTGTGCAGGCAATAGGAAGGTATTCGATACCGTGTTAAGGGCCTCTCAGAGGGCGATGGCCTTGTAAACCCTCACCCCCAAGGATTCCACTTTCCCCTTGACAGGCAGCGAGGAATTTATTATTTTATTTACACATAGGCCTTTATCCGCTAAGGACCCCTTAAAAAGGGAAAGTCCAAGCCTGTCTGTAGTTACAGGAGAAAAGATGAATTTTAGTCCTTACGAAGGGGATGGGGCAAAGGGGGCTTTGTTCAGCTATTATTCTCCAGCTTTAAAGAAGGGTTTTCTTTCTGTTCTATTTTGACCCACTTGTCAGCCCTGTGCAGGGGTAGGCAGGTGGGTTTTCTATTTGGAGGTTGCAGACAAATTGACTTTAGGAAAGGGGGAGCAAAGTACCCTCTGCATCACCGTACCTGGTCTTCCCAGGTTAAGCGACCCATAACTACATTCTTAAGGAGGGGATATTTATGAGATCTATGATTTTTCTCTTAGTTCTAAGTATAGGCATATCTTCAACAAGTATCGTCGCTCTTGCCGATGGATGGGATGATGCCGAGATTTTGGCCCTGCAGGTTTCCGGGGAATTATCAGCCCCACCCTTGCTTTATGAACGGATAAGTAACGAGTTGGCAGTCATTCGTCAATTTTATCCTGGGATGGAGCTCATTCATGTCTTCCCTCCCTGGGTGCCAGGTGAGCTTATTGTTGGATTAACTGATGAGGCTTGGGAGGAATTTATCAATGGAGAGTATCACGGATTGGACAGTTTAAACGCGCTATATGGTCCTGTCCAAATTGAGCCACTTTCATTTATTAAGGTCTTGGTTTTGAAGTTCCCTTTCCATTATAATCCAGAATGTCTTTCACCAATGTATTCGGTAGCAGAAGGAGTGAGGTGGGCACAACCAAATCACTATTACGGTGATGGTGATAATATATATGCAACCATAGACGACTCTTGTCTCTCCATCTATACATTCCGTAGGGGTTGGGAAGACTGTATGAGCGGCTGCATAAGCAACCACTTCTGGACATTCTATGTCACTGATGACACGGTAACATATATGCGGCATGAGGGGGATCAAATTTTGGAGGTCGATTTCTCCGCAGATACAACAACGGGTATTGCACCTTTGACAGTTCAATTTGTGGATTTGTCGCTAATAGGGATGTTTGGAGAAACAAGTTGGAGTTGGGATTTCGACAACGATGGAGTTGAAGATTCGAAAGAACAGCATCCGGTTTATACCTATACAATGCCCGGAAGTTATACTATCAAATTGACAGTTACAAATGGCGAAGTTTCGCACACGAAAACAAAAGAAGGCTATATTACCGTTGGTAGTGAAGGCTCCCCTGGTAGTTCCGGAGGACAAACTTTTCAGGAATATTCCCTGAATCAAAACTATCCCAATCCTTTCAACCCGATTACCGAAATCAAGTATACTCTTCCGGTGGATTGCCAGGTTAAAGTGGAGATCTACAACACCCTCGGTGAGAAGGTAACCACTCTGGTCGATGGAAAGCAGAAAGCTGGATACAGGGCAGTCAGGTGGGACGCAACTTCCTCCCCCAGTGGGATCTACTTCTACAGGCTTCAGGTCCGAAGGACTCCGGACTCCTTCGGAGCCGGGGATTTCGTGCAGACGAGGAAGATGATTCTGCTGAAATAAGGTCAAATGGCCTACTTGATTCAGCATCCAAAACCTGAAAAGGGGGGAGAGTAAATAGGCTCCTCCCTCTTTTGTTGGCTCCTTCAGAGAGAAAGAACCTGAGGATTTTGGCCATATTATCCCCCCCAAAACTCCCTTGACGGAGGTTTTCTGAGTGGTTATATTGGTGTGTAGTTATGAGAAAGATGATCTTACGCAGACGCAAGTTAAAGCACTTCCTCCACTGCTGTTCCCAACTTTCCTACTGTTACCCAGTCAAGACCAAAGGTGTTACGCGGAAACCCCATAGATAAATCCATCTCTAATTGTGCTGTTCTGCAACGCCAGCTCTTCCTACATCCAATCTTTAGAAATGATACGGATCCTTACACTGCAAGATGGCCGGATCCAAGGTTCATATATGGAAATCATATAAATCGGAGCTATATTTCATATGCAGGGAGACGAGGTTATGGCTGTGCCCGACGAGATAACTAAACTAATAAAAAACAGTGGCAACAATTTCCACGCAAAAGTGGCACGTTGGTTCTCTACTAACGGTTGGCACATCGTTGTAAGCCCCTACTATATGGATCAGGCACAGAACAAAGCCCGTGAAATAGATTTGGTGGCGGAGAAGCTCTGGCCAGTAAAAGACAGGTTTAAAAACCAAATGGGGCATATCGCCGTGCGCCTATTTATTGAGTGTAAGTATGTCTCACAGCATTCGGTATTTTGGTTCGCCGAGAAAGACCACGAATCCGCACAAGACCTCGTATGTTCCACCGGTCCTTTCCAACCAAACAATAAATATACCGACAAACACCACCACTACTTATTAGCACAAAACTCTAAAGTGGCGAAACTGTTCGCAACCAGTACGAACAAAGCTCCAGAGAACGATCCATTCTACAAGGCGCTGAACCAAGTTCTGAGCGCTATGGTATCTATGCGTGGTCTACCGGTTTCGGTACCGGAACTCAAGAAATCCCAAATGGGTCTACAAGCAATAATGCAGTTTCCGGTAGTAGTCTGCAACTCGCTTGATAAAATCTATTCCGTTGATTTTTATACGGAATCAGAGCCAAAGCCGATAAAAGAAAACTTCCAGCTTGAGGTACGATATGCGTACATCGACAGGCAGGGCAAGAGGCGGAATGAGTATTTCTTATTGGATTTCGTTGAGTTCAGCCAGCTTGAAAAATTTGTCGCAGTAATTGATGAAGATGCAAAGGCCGCCGCAATTTTAGCATCAACAAACTGAGAAGCATAACAAGGTGCTCTACTCCTAATCGCCATTCCGCTGTCGCTCCACAGCGGCAAGTGAGCTTGGTCGTTAGGCATTTAAAAATTGACGATCTAACATGGGTATAAAGCTTCACAACAAATGCAAAGAACGGCTTGTAGAAGTCATTGCTGAGCAATTGCCGAACCTTTCGGTCAACAATCGAATGTTCTTAGATGGCAGATCAGCGATGCCGCTTCTACTTGCCGAGAAAGTAATTCCAAATCAAGGTGGCATTAGGGAAAAACTAAATCAATATATTAGCGAATCTCCTATTTTTGATTTTGTCTATGAATCGCTATCTAAAGAACTGTACGAACGTCAAGAATATGACCCCGAAACGAAAGAGTTAAAACTTATTGAAATCGAAGGGTACGAAAACCCTAGATTAACAGCTAAGCGCCTCGTAGACGAATTCGATACCCTTCCATGGAAGTATTCTTTCACGATTAAATTTGGGAATGAGCTTTCCACCCTATTTGCCGACCTAATTGGTTGCTATCAGTTATCAGATTCTCTCAGGCTCATTAGACCTAATGAAGATTTTGAGAAATCATATCCGTTGCGGTCAGGCATAGAAGCCAGAGATCGTTCGCTTTTTGGTGAATTGGGGCTACCTTCTATGTTCAGCCCGCCCCAATGGGACAGAAGCTCCAGTTATTTACAGATCGAGGCCGATGGTTTCGTTGGTAAATACGGAGAAACTTATACCGTTGAGCGAGCAAAATCAACGTTAAAATCTTTTTGCGGTCTTGGCATTGCTTTAAGGTTGTTCAAGATAAATTATAAATACCGCCCGACACCACCAAAGGCTAAGTTCTTTGTACATCGTGAAATTGATAAGCGATGGATTGTTGACAGTGCAAAGAAGCTAGATAGTGATATTTCTAGCACATTCAACGACTTGGTTTTTCACGATTTTAATGGTCAGCTAGACACTAACTCAAAAAAGTCTACTTGGGCAAAAGCGCGATTAAAAGAAATAAAATCAGTTTTCTCCAATTCAGAAAAGGCAGAAAAAATCAGATTAGCGTCCCAATGGTTGTTTGATAGCCATAGCGGCAAGAATGAGCTTCTTTCCTTTGTTCAAACGGTTGTTGCTCTCGAGATACTCCTTGGTGAAAAAGCCGTTTCTGACCAAATAGGGATTGGGGAGCTATTGGGAAATAGGTGTGCATATCTAATAGGAAAAAGCCACAGTCAGAGATCAGAGATACTTGACGATTTTAAAGAAATATATGGAATCCGATCAAAGATTGTCCATAGAGGGAAAAGTCGTCTTACTTATCGCGAGAGGGAATTATTTTCAAAACTCCAAAGGATGTGTCATAGGGTCATTCAAGAAGAATTAAAACTCTTGCAAGAAGATCTGAGAAAAATGCATAACAATAGAAGTAACACACGGACGTCTAATCCGCTGTGAGTTTCCCCCCTTGCGTTTTGTGCTGCGGTAACCAAACGTTAGGCGGACCCATGAGTTGTGAGGCTATAAATTTATGGAGAGTACTATGGCTATGGTAGCTCAGGTTACGAAGGGTACAGTCGCTCGGTGATCTTGATGAAAGTTTGCCCATCCAGAAAGCACGCTAGGACGAACGGTGAACGTGGTAAGCCGTCTGAGGAGTTAATTCGGTGTTTTGGAAGTAAGTTGAGATAGAGGAAGAGATCACTCTAAAATATAGGAGGTTTGAACGCCATTTGCTTTATTCGCTGATTTGGTAGAAAGGTCAAAACTCTGACAAATCTTTGGACAAAAATACCGATGTCTATATCCTAAGCAGCTATAAATAAAGCAAGTTAGATGTGACAAAACTATGGGCAAAAACAAAGTCAAAGGATAATATTACCCAAGTGAGGCTAAAAGGTCGAATAGATAACCCAAAAAAGAAAGGGGAGAAGATGAGCAAAATGAAAGTTGGTTTGGCAGCCGCAATGGTGTTTCTGCTTGGCCTCGGCCTGCAATCAGCCATTGCCGATACGGTGAAATTCAAGGAGGGTTACTCATGACGCGATTTCTTTTGCTTTTGATTGTTTCGTTCATCGCAATAGTGGTGATTATGGGGCAACCCAATGTTTCCTTGGCTCAGTGGATGGAGGGTGGAACACCTATCTGCACGGCAGCAGAGGATCAAGGATATCCCCAGCTTATCTCCGACGGGACAGGTGGGGCTATCATCACTTGGCGCGATTATCTCTATGTTTATCGCTACGGCGACATCTACGTCCAAATGGTAGATGCCTGGGGCATAATCCAGTGGGATACCAATGGAATAGCAATCTGCACAGCAGTAGGGACGCAATCTTCTCCTCAACTTATCCCTGACGGGACAGGTGGGGCTATCATCACTTGGCGCGATGAGCGCAGCGACACCGCGGACATTTATGCCCAGAGGGTAGATACCTGGGGCAGAGTGCGATGGACAACTAATGGGATAGCAATCTGCACGGCAGCGAGGGATCAAGGAGATCCCCAACTTATCCCTGACGGGGCCGGAGGTGCAATCATTACCTGGAGCGACTATCGCGACAATACCGCCGATATTTACGCCCAAAGGGTGAGTGGCTTAGGCACAGTTCTGTGGGAGAGAAATGGAATACCTATCTGCACGGCAGCGAGGGATCAAAGAGATCCCCAACTTATCCCTGACGGGGCCGGAGGTGCAATCGTCACTTGGTATGACCATCGTAGCGACACTGCGCATATTTACGCTCAAAGGGTGGATAGCTCTGGCACAATCTTATGGGATACCAATGGAGTGGCAATCTCCACAAAACTTGGAGGGTATCCTCAACTTATCTCTGACGGGGCCGGGGGTGCTATTATCACCTGGAGCAATGAGCGCAGCGACACCGCCGATATTTATGCCCAAAGGGTGAGTGGCTCAGGCACACCTCTGTGGACCGCCAATGGAGTATCCATCTGCACCGCAGCTAGGTCTCAATCAGAGCCTCAACTTGTCTCCGACGGGACCGGCGGAGCAATCATTACCTGGCAAGACCATCGCAACGGCTATGATGACGATATCTACGTCCAGAGGGTGAATGCCTTAGGCACAGTTCTGTGGGACACTAATGGGATACCTATCTGCACCGCAGTCAGATCTCAATCAGAACCTCAACTTGTCTCCGACGGGACCGGTGGAGCAATCATTGCCTGGCAGGACTATCGCAACGGCCATGGCTACCACATCTACGCTCAGAGGGTGAGTGGCTCAGGCACAGTCCTGTGGGAGAGCAATGGAGTACCTATCTGCACCGCAGCTAGGTCTCAATCAGAGCCCCAACTTGTCTCCGACGGGGCCGGAGGTGCAATCATCACCTGGCAAGACTATCGCCATGGCTGCGACATCTACGCCCAGAGGGTCCTCAGCAATGGGGTAACTGGTGAATTTCCGATAATCACCAGCATCAGAGATGTACCTCATGACCAGGGAGGGATAGTTTCTCTCCGCTGGGTTCGAAGTGGCACAGATATCTCTCCCCTGGAGGTGGTTACCCATTATTCCATTTGGAGGAGCCTCCCTAATGGAAAACTCATCCCCCAGGGGACCAGGCAGATCTCACCAGCCGAGGTTGGCCCGGATTTCAACGGCCCAGCCTACCGGGTAATCAAGGAAGGAGGGAAAACCTTTTACTGGGAATGGATCGGTAACCAACAAGCCCACTATCTCGCCCACTACTCTTATACGGCACCGACTCTATACGATTCGAGCTCAGCTACACCTGGCTGGCACTACTTCCTCGTCTCTGCTCACACCTCTGACCCATTCATCTTCTGGGATTCAAAGCCTGACAGCGGCTATTCAGTAGACAACCTTGCTCCCTCTGCGCCCCAAGGGCTAACCGTGGCCTCAGGGGATACCTCCATAAATCTGATTTGGAGGGCAATCCCCGATGGGGACTTCCGCTATTATGCCATTTATCGAGGGAGGGAAAGCGGTTTCACTCCAGATAGCTCAAACCTGCTGGGGACTACCATAGATACAGCTTACAGTGATTTAGAGGTTGTCAACGACAGCACTTACTACTATCGGATTTCTGCCTTTGACTTTGCTGGGAACGAAGGGGAGTACTCTGATGAGGTCAGTTGCAAATTTACGGGCATTTATGCCAATAGGAATGTTGAACTGCCTGTGAGCTTTTCCCTCTCCCAGAACTACCCGAATCCCTTCAACCCCATGACGGAGATCAGGTATACCTTGCCTAAAGATTGCTATGTCAGGCTGGAGGTTTACAACATCTTGGGAGAGAAAGTGGTCACCTTGGTGGATGAGAAGCAAGCCCCTGGATATAAGGCTGTAACCTGGGATGCAAAGGATGTGGGCTCAGGGGTATATCTTTACAGGTTGCAAGCGGGAGGGTTTATGGAGACACGGAGGATGATCCTGCTCAAATAGGGGCAAAAGCTGAATTCCAGCCAACCGCTGGCAGAAGAATGTGCCGTCAGGATTACTCTCCTGACGGCACAATGGGTTTTATGCCGAAGGGGGGATTTGAACCCCCACACCCATACGGGCACTGCCCCCTCAAAGCTATCAGGGGCTTTCGGCTAACTTGTTGAACTTCAGGGTAATTGGTTGACCTGCATAAATTTGGGCTTGACAACAGGGGGTCAGTTTTCTTACATTTTCTTAGATGGTTTTAGATGGATTTCGATCCTCTATGGACACTATATGGACACCAGTTTCATTTGACAGTTTCACCAGCTTAGACTAAGGGGCTTCGGAGGCTTATCACAATTTGACCTCCGAGGCCCCTGGTCAGGGAAAATCACTGGCGGAGACACAGGCTTTTATAATGGCGTTTGAATCTTCTGTTGTTGATCCGCCAAGACAATGAAAGGTTTGGACGCCATTTGCTTTTTAGAGGAGGAGATGGACAAGAGAATAACAAATTCTAATTGGGAAAGGGTCGTTGGTCTTCTAACGAACAAGCCTAAAAAGGGAGAAATGGCAGAGATAGCCATTGTAGGGCGGTATAGCTTAGATAGAAGGGACTTTATGGAGGCAAACAGTGTAGGTATTCAAATAGCTCTTGGTGCCTATAAGGACTTTATACAAGCAGATGTTGAGCAGCGCTTAAAAAAGGGGTGGGAAGATGCAAACCCCCTTCTGGGTGACTCTTATATATCCCACACTCTCCCCGGATTTGGGGAAACAAAAATATTTGCTTACCAGGCAATCTGGTATAACTTTAGAGATCTCCAACCGACAATCAGAATAAATGAGGAAGTGAACGGGAAGGTTCTTGCAATAATCCAGGCTAACAGGGATCTTAAACCAGGAGACCCGATATATCTTTCTGATCTTTCAGCCTCCAATGTTAAGTATTATTTGCTTGCAGGGAGAGAGATGGGGCTTCCCTATATAACCTTTTTGACCTATCCCAACGGTAAAGGTGAAATCTTCTGGGACCTTCGGGCCAATAAGCTTCTGTCTTCAAGGCTTCTCTGGCAAGCAAGAGAGGGCACTGGAAGAGAGAAGGAGGAGGCTTACGAAATGGCCTGGGAGGAGAGCAAGGCGGCTGTTATGGGGATGCTCCATAATATGGGTATAACATTTGCTCTCG
The DNA here is from genome assembly GCA_029932675.1 of bacterium. Lineage (GTDB taxonomy): Bacteria > SM23-81 > DAOVCL01 > DAOVCL01 > DAOVCL01 > DAOVCL01. Next base: position 25,337 of record JAOZPP010000027.1, on the reverse strand, counting down.
AAAGGAAATATAATGAGGAAGCTGCTAAAGACCTGTTTCGGGAATGGTTTTTCTATACCGCAGGCTATCCTTATGGAGTTGACGGGAAAGGGATGACCCGTCAAGAATGGGTTGGTGATGGTTCCAAATGGTTACCATCTTCAAAGATGGTCCTGAAGCGGATGAAACAGGCGCTTTTGAAGCTGAATAAGCCAATGCTCGTCTCTCTTGATACAGTGGAAGAAGAGACGCAAATAACAAACCATAGATTTATCTACTTAGAAGACTCCATCCCTTTATCAGAAGAGTTCCTTTTGGAGGAGAAAATTGACTATGTGAAGAAAGGGCTGGTTAGGAAAGGTTTGCCACAGCAACGGATCAAAAGGGTAGAAGATGCTATAAGGATGAAATTTGTGGATGAGAATCTCACTAATGAGGAAATAGGGAAAAAGTTGGGAGTAAGCGAAGCCACTGTCAGAAGATTATTAAAGTTGGCTCAGGATAATTGGCCTAGAGAATAAATATCTAACCATTAAGATTGGCACTTTACCCAGGGATTGCATGTCCCTGGGTTTTTTCATGCAAAAAAATGCTGTTAGGATGACGATTTTGCCCTTTTCGCTGTTTAGTATTATAGAGGGGGAGAAAGGAGAAGAAAAATGAATGATGAAAAACCTTGGAAAATCCTATTGATCCTGACTCCAAAGGGAGTGGATGACTTTTCAGTTTACTCCCCTACCTTTGAGGGTCAAGCACAGGCTAACAAAGTCTGTGACAAGATTATACCTCTTGTAGGGCAGATGCACAGAATTTTAAAGGAAAATGGCCCCCAAAATTAAGGCTTTGGCCGTTTATCTGTTGGCTTGGGGCTTTTTCGACGGTCGATGGCTGCTCTTTCTAATTGGCAGTATTCTCCAGCGGTTGCTTGGGAAAAGGGTTGCTGTATGGTGAGCTATAAAACTTACGATCTCTGGCAAGCAACCATCCTCAAAATAAAGGGCTTTACCCTGCTTGCAGTGCACATCAATGGCAATAGCCGAGCTTTGTTTGAGTTCGAGGACAGGCCAGAGCGGGAGCAACTGCTGCTCGATTTTGTAAATAGAAAACTGTCGGTTGAGCCTTTAGGCTTTGTTGATGCAATGAAGAGTCTGAAAGCCCTTACCTATGTGGACAAGCTCGATACGAAAGTCAAAGAGATTGTTTCCCAAAACAAACAAGGATAGCCCCCCGGACATAGTGTCGCTGGTGGAAGGTTATGGAGTCAAACTGAGGCAGACTGGTAGCCTTTATCGAGGCCTTTGCCCCTTTCACCCAGACAAACGGCCTTCCCTTGTGGTTTATCCCGCAAATCAAAGTTGGTTCTGCTTCGGCTGCCACAAGGGAGGCGATGCTATTCAGTTTGTAATGGAAATTGAGGGTTGCAGCTTCCCGGAGGCTAAGGCAAAGCTGGGCCTGAATAGTGAGGCTGCCACAAAAGGGCATATATCCCCAAGGCGGAGGACAAACACCCTCCGAACCGAATTAAGGGAACTGGAGGACACCCTGGAGCGAATCCTTGTCCGGAGCTTGAAAAGACTTGATAAGCAACTACGAAAGGGAGAAATCAGCCTCTGCGATTTCTATACCAAACGGATAGTAGCGGAGGATCGGCTGGCCGAATTTGATCGGTTGCGAACGGCGAACCACTTCTATTTGAGGAACTGGCGGTGAGACTGGACGCACTGGCGGCCAAAGAGATGGGGTTAAGCAGGGAGGATTTGGAGAAAATGGGTGTTGTGGTGCAATCCCCACAGACAGAGCCCCAACAACCCATTATATCGCTTGAGGATATAGAAAAAACTGTGCAGAAGTGGTTAATCTTGGATTCAATCGATATTGTCCGAGTGCTTTTGGCGACGATTATAGGCAATAAGCTCAATGGTGACCCGATTTGGCTATTCGTTATCGCACCACCATCCTCCGCAAAGACTGAACTCATTCGGGCGCTTGACGGAATACCTGAGGTCTATCCCTTGTCTGATCTAACTGCTCAGACCTTCATCAGTGGGATGAAAGGCCCTGATAAGAGCTTGCTGCCGAAACTTCACAACAAAATCTTGACCCTCAAAGACTTTACGACAGTGCTGAGTATATTTCGAGAATCCCGGCAGGCCATCCTATCGCAACTACGGGAGATCGCCGATGGCAGCTATGTGAAGAGGTTTGGCACTGGTAAGGAACTCAGATGGAGAGGCAAGATCGGTTTTATCGCAGGGGTAACACAAGTTATTGATATTCATTATGCTGTCTATCAAATTTTAGGTGAAAGGTTCATTCAATACAGATTGGCTGATCCCGATCCTAAGCTCGTTGTAAAGAAAGCAAGGGAAAATGCTGGCAAGGAAAAGGAAATGCGACAGGAGTTGAAGGACAAGTTTGCCGATTTTATCGCAAGCCTGGAGATACCAAGGGTTGAAGAGATCAAAATGACCCAAGAGGTGGAGAGTAAGTTTGATAGCCTTATACAATTTTGTGTCATTGCCAGGTCTGGAGTTATCCGGGATTCCTATGGAAGCAAAGAGATTACATATATCCCTGATCCTGAGGGTCCGGCTCGGTTGGCCAAGCAACTTGCCACTCTTGGCAAAGCCTTGGCCATTGTCAGGGGAAGAACCGAGGTTACGGAGGAAGATTATAGGTTGCTCTACAAGATAGGTTTGGATGGAATCTCAAAGCAACGGAGACTGGTTATAGACGCCTTAAATGAAATGGACGGCCAGCTAAAAACTTCAGAAGTAGCCAAGGCTATACAATACCCCACAAATACCACCAGGCGGTTTTTGGAGGATTTGACCGCTTTTAAGCTTGTAAGTAGGAATCCCCAGGGACAGGGTAAAGCTGACTTGTGGGGTTTATCGGAAAAGTGTAAGACCCTATTAGAGGAAGCTTCACCTGATAGTTCTGAGAACAGTTTTTTCGACCCCTAAGTCGTTGATATATAAGACAAACCTCTAACCTTACCACTAAAGTAAACAAGAGAGAGATAGAGAGAGATATTAACCTTCTTACTTTAGTGGTAGGGTTCAAGAAAAGGCTGATTTTTCAAGGAGTTAAGCCCTGTAAAAACTGTTTTGAGGATTGCATACACTTAATCTATTTGGGATTTTGGAGGTGAAAGTTGGTTCAATTCGGGGAGGTCCTGAAGAACTCAAGGGAGCTAATCCGAGTTATTGGGACAGAATACAGAGGTCACCGGTTTGTTGACCTCCGGGTCTATTATGAGGCTGAAAACGGCGAATATAGACCCACCAGAAAGGGGGTGGCCTTGAGCTTAGAGACCATCTTGCCGGTGATTGAGTTTTTGAAAGAGGGGGCTAAGGCTCTGAAAGAGGGGTTAGAAACAGATCAAGAGACGGGGGCGACCTCATAGATTCCTTAATAGCGAATGGACCGACTTTTAACAAAAAGAGAAGTGGTAGATTGGCTTGGCATCAAGCTTTCAACTCTGAACACCTGGATTATGCAGCGGAGGATTCCCTACATTAAGCTTGCCGGGGGCAACCTGGTGAGGTTCAAACAAAGCCAGATCGAACGGTGGCTTGGTGACTCGGAGGTTGAGCCATTGCAGCGTGGATGCAGTGCCAAAGGTAGGTAAAGGGTTGTTTTTAAATAAGTTATGATGGGCTTTGCGTAAAAAGTGCCCATAAAGTGTCCAAAAACTGCTAAGAAGGAGGGGGAATGCCGAAATTGGGGAAGTTTGAGGAGCTTCAGGCCAGGCTCACCAAGGCCAAGGAGGAGCTTAAGGAGTTAGAGGACGAGGCCTTTTTAGGGGAAATCAGCGTTAAACAAAAAGTAGCTATCGGCAGTAAGGCCGAGGAGGTGGCGGCTCTGGAGCGGGAATTGCAAGAGGTGGAGAGGAAGCGTAGAGAAGAGGAGGAGAAGCGGAGGGAAGAAGAGGAGAAAGCCCAAAAGAAGAGAGAGGAGGAGGCCAGACGCAAGCTGCCAGGCTTATTTGTAACCTGGTTGAAAAGTATTAGAGCCGAGGATGACTTTATGGTAAAGACCTGGGATCAGGTGGACAAATTTTGCTTGGAGGCAGGTCATTTAAGACAGAAAAGTGAAGAGGCGAAGAAAGCTTACTTGGGCGCATTTGAGGCCATACCCGGTCTGTCACGGGACGATCGGAGGGTTAAGGCGATGGAGACCAGAGAGGCGGAAAATTTGGGGGTTCTTGTGCCTGCAAATCGATTTGATCCTGGGGAAGAAGCCCGTCGGAAATTCTGGACCGACCCTGACGATGGCCTCAATGCTTGGCTAAGGGGCTACTTAGGCCATCGGAGACGGCACATTGAGGGGTTGAAAGGGGGGACGAAATGATGGGTAACTTGAAGGGATAGAACTTTTATCGGTTCTTTTTGGTTTCTTTTTGCCCCGTCAAAACGATTTCAACATTAGATAAAGCGAAAGGAGCAACAAGATGGAAGACAAGTTGGAGATGAAAAAAAGGGCAAGGGGATCGTTAATTGCTGTGCTCAAGAGGGGACTGCCTGATATTAGTTCCCTTACGGAGAGACAACTTGTGAAGTGGACCCTTGAGAAGATGGAACAAGATTCAAGCATAGACTATGTTGAGGCCTTTGATTTGGTTTGTAAGGAGCATCCTCAGGAAGCGGGCGTCTACCTGAAGGAGACCTGGAAATAATCCCCTTTGACGGGGCAAAAAGGTTCACTATGGGTTTAAAAAGGGGGGTTAAAGACGGTTTATGGGGAAAGCTAAGGTTATACCATTGCATAGGGAGAATCAGTCACTAACATATCGGCAGCGGCGGACTATCGGCTTCCTGGTAGCTGCTCGAAGTCAAGAGGAGGGCAGGCGGCGAGCCGGGGTCGGCAAGACCACCCTGGCACGGTGGTTGCAGGATCCACCTTTCAGGGCGGAGCTTACCAGGCAGCGCAACCAAGTGATTGAGGAGGCACTTGCCACCTTGCGGTCTGCTATGGTCAAGGCTGCCCAGGTTCTTGTGGACCTCCTTGATGACGAGAACCCCCGTTTGAGGAGGTTTGTTGCAGTTGACATTATTAACCTTGTCCTGAGAGGCTTGGAGAAGGCCGATCTCTCGGAGGAGGTGCGCAGGCACGAGTTCAGCGGGGATCTGACAGTGGCCGATCTGATTCGGAAGGCGACGGAAAGGGAGGAGGATGAGGCGTAACGGAGACGGCAGCTATTCCATTCCCCCACGGGCACTTTGGGGGTTCGTCTTCAGTCTTCTTCTCCTCTTAGAAGGAAATCTTGGAACTTGAGGAACACCTCCGAGAGGAGGCCCTTGTTACCTTTTGGAGGAGCGGATCTTTTTGAAGTAGATATAGCCCACTCCACCACTGAGGCAAGGGCGGCCTTAAAGGGGCGGGTCCCCCCCAAGAGGGTTTTTCTTTCCATTCTTTCCCCTCTTGGGTGTCCAGCTCGTTAAAACTCCGGGGCCACCTTGCGGGGGGTGGAGGTCCAGGTGGTTACCCCTTTGCGCCTGGACCGGCTGCCCTCACCCTTGCTTTATTTTGGCCAAATTTTGGCCACAGAAGCCCGTAGCGGGGGTTTTAGCCTCAGAGCCGAATACGGGGCTCTTAAAAAAAGGCCTTTAAAGAGCCTAAAAAGGGGGAAGCTGCCCTTTAAAATTTGCCGCCGGCGGGAGAAGTTACCCTTTAGTTTTCACGCAGAAGTTGCTGGTTTAAAGCAAGATAGGTTATTATGTGCACCTCCGAAAAAAAGTTCTTGACAAGTCCGATCTGAGGATGTATATTATGATTAGTCTATCAGCGGCAAGGCTTTTTATTGCCCATAGACGGGCCACGAGTAGCTGTTTAAGGATTATATCCTTGCCCTGATAGGCTCAGCGAAAGTGGCCCTTTTTGTTAGGAGGTGCAAGATGGATAGAAGAAGAAAGCGGTGAGAGACTTAGGCTTTAAAACCAAGGAGGAGACATGGGAGTCTATAAGAAGGGTGAAAACTGGTATATAGACTACCGTGTCCAGGGTGTCCGTAAGAGGAAGAAGATAGGGCCATCCTATCAGACGGCCAAATTAGCCCTAAAAAAGGTGCAGATCGAGATTGCCCAGGGCAAGATCGGGATTGAGCAACCTAAGAACATTCCCTTTTCCGAGTTTGCCCGGGAGTATGCAGAGTATTGCAAGGTCAACAAGGCGGAAAACTCCTATCAGAGGGATTTGTTGACCATCAATGTCCACCTGGTTCCATTCTTTGGCAGCCGTTTTCTTCATACTATCACCATCAGGGAGATTGAGAGATACAAGATGGAGAGACTGGGGAAGGTGAAGCCGGAGACTCTGAACAGGGAGTTAAATACCTTGAAACACCTCCTTAGGAAGGCCACGGAATGGGGATACATCAAGGAGAACCCGGCGAAATCGGTGAAGAAGATCAAAGCCCCCAGGAGTCCTTATCGTTTTCTTGAGACCAAGGAAGAGATAGGGAGGTTACTTGATGCCTGTCTGGAGCATACCCCGGAGATTTACTCCCTGGTGGTCACAGCTCTCCATACAGGGATGAGAAAGTCGGAGCTTCTCAACCTTCGTTGGGAGGATATTGATTTTGCAAGGGGTAGCCTGACGGTGAGCAGCAGGGAGGAGTGGCACACCAAGAACTATGAGTCAAGGACAATACCCTTGCACGAGGAGGTCCGGAGAGTGTTAGAGCCTATGAGAATGGCAACCGGATATGTCTTTTGCAATCCTGACGGGTCAAAGCTGGAGAATCACTTTATGAGGAAAAGGTTGGAGAAGGCGGCAAAGGCTGCCGGTCTGGGCCACCTCTACCCTCATGCTCTCCGGCATACCTTTGCCAGCCACCTGGTCATGGCAGGGGTTGACCTCCCCACGGTGCAGAGGCTAATGGGCCACAGGGACATCAAAACAACGATGAGATATGCCCACTTAGCCCCTAACCATTTAAGGATGGGAATGGCGATGCTGGACTTCGGTGGACACTATATGGACACCAAGTCCAGATCGAGCGGAATTTCACTAAACACCAATCGCCATAACTCCTTGAAAAACAAGAATGCCGAAGGGGGGATTTGAACCCCCACACCCATACGGGCACTGCCCCCTCAAAGCAGCGTGTCTACCAAGTTCCACCACTTCGGCAAGAACAGATTATTTCGTTCCTGAGCTTTCCGGTGGAGCGGGCAACTGAAATTCCCCCTCCCCCTCCTGGGGGATGGGAGGAGCTTGTTGAGGAGGAGGGATCTGTTTAGCTACCTTCTTGGCCTGCTCCTGGATGACGCTGGTCCGGTGCTTTGCTGGACGGACCATCGATTGGGAGAGACAACTAAGGGCAAAGACAACGGCCAAAACAGTGGTTAGTTTGACTAAGAATGGGGCTGCTCCTCTCCCTCCAAATACGGCACTGGAGATGCCCCCTCCTCCAAATGCCCCGGCTAATCCACCTCCACTCCCTGACTGAAGGAGGATGGCCAATATAAGGCCAACACAGACGGCTATATGAATAAGGACCATAAGGGCATACATCTCAATCACCTATTGGATACGAGTTAATGATCTTCAGGAAGGATTCTGCATCAAGGCTCGCTCCTCCCACTAAGCCTCCATCGATTTGGGGTTGGCAAAAGAGGTCCGTCGCATTCTCCGGCTTAACGCTCCCCCCATAGAGGATTCTCACCTCCTCCGAGAGCTCCTCATCACATAGTTGAGAGAGAAGGCCTCTAATGAAACTATGCACCTCGGCGGCCTGTTCAGGGGTCGCCGTCTTCCCTGTTCCTATGGCCCAGATTGGTTCATAGGCAATCACTAAGTTTTTTAGCTTCTCCCCCTCCAGGCCTTCCAAGGCCCCCTGCAACTGCCTGCTCACCACCGCCCTTGTCTTTCCCCCTTCCCTCTCCTCCAGGCTCTCCCCTATGCAGAGGATGGGGGAAAACCCTGCCTCGATGGCTGCCTTAACCTTTCTGTTTACTATTTGGTCATCCTCAAAGAAGTATCTTCTCCTCTCCGAGTGTCCTAATATAACATATTTGCAACCAAGAGTCAAGAGCATTTTGGGTGATATCTCACCAGTATATGCTCCTTGGCTTTCCCAGAAGAGATTTTGTGCCCCCAACTCTACATTGGAACCCTCGATTATATCTTTTACCGACTCCAAGGCGGTAAAGGGCGGACATACAACAACCTCTGAGAAAGTTGAGTCAGCCTTAAGCCCTTGGACTATGGCTTGGGCCAACTCCCTTGCCTCCTGGTTGGTCTTGTTCATCTTCCAATTTCCAGCGATGATCGGTTGGCGCATTTATACTCCCCTCTCGTTTAACCTGAATTATCCATAAAAACCTGTACGTAGCTGCAAACTACCAATAGCTGAGCGGCCAGATCCCCTGATCTGTCCGTGGCAGAACAGGGGTTCTGCCACCTCACTTTTGATTTCAAAAATCAATTAGAAAGGACGGACAGACCTCCGGGTGATAAGTCGCTGCGGAAGGGCTTAAAATTAAGAGGCCTTTCCTACTCTACCTTTGCCCCTGGGGGAATGGAGCCATCTGGGCCGATGAGGACAAGGTCCTCTCCGCTGGTCGCCGCGAGCAACATCCCTTGGGACTCGATCCCCTTAATTGTCGCTGGCTGGAGATTAGCCACTACGACGATCTGTTTCCCCACCAGTTCCTTGGGTGAATAGCGATGGCCGACCCCAGCCACTATCTGCCTCAGTTCCCCTCCAAGATCGATTTTCAACCTGAGCAACTTATCCGTTCCCACCACCCTATCCGCCTCTACCACCTGGGCTATCCTCAGGTCAATCTTCTTGAACTCCCCCCAACTGATTAGCTCTTCAACCCTCTGTTTGGGAGGTTTAATCCGGGGGAAGAGGGGTTTTCCCCTCCTCACCTTACTACCAGGAACAAGGAGCCCCCACCGCCGTGCGTCATCCCAGCAGGGAGCAACCTCTTCCTCCATCCCCAACCTTTCCTTTATCTGCGCGTAGGTTTGAGGCATAACCGGACTTAAGAGGAGGGAAGCCACCCTGAGGGCCTCACAGCCGGTATAGAGGACTGTTCCCAGCCTCTCCCTCTTCGCCTCCTTATAAAGCCTCCAGGGGGAGGTAGATTCCAAATACCTGTTTGTGGCCCTAACCAGCCTAAATATCTCCTCTATGGCTTCATCCAACTTAAGCTTCCCCACCAACTCCTCTACTCTCCCGGCGACCTGAAAGGCTAACCCCTTAAGTTCCCCATCTTCCTCTAAGTAGTCTCCTGGTTCAGGGATCTCCCCCTCCCACCAGCCATCCACCATCTTTAAGAGCCTGCTCTCTAAGTTCCCCAGGTCATTGGCTAAATCGCTGTTCAGCCGCCCAACTAATATCTCTTGGGTGAAGTTCGCATCTTGGCCTAAAGTCATCTCCCTGATGAGAAAATAGCGAAAGCTGTCAGTTCCATAGAGGTTGGCCAGATCTTCTGGGTTGACCACGTTCCCCAGGGATTTAGACATCTTCTCCTCACCGGTAAGCCACCAGCCATGGGCGATAATGGTCTGGGGGGGATCAAGGCCAATGGCTTTGAGCATTATCGGCCAATAGACGGCATGGGTGGTGAGGATGTCCTTCCCGATGAGTTGATACCTGGCCGGCCAGAGATGGGTAAACCTTTCCTGGTCAAAGAGGTACCCCAGTGCGGATATATAGTTGAGGAGGGCATCAAACCAGACATAACAGACATAGTCGGGGTCAAAGGGAAGCTCTATTCCCCAACCCAGCCTGGATTTAGGCCTGGAGATACAGAGATCCCCTAAGGGCTTCTTGAGGAACCCCAGCACCTCATTTCTCCGGCTGGGAGGGAGGATAAAATCAGGATGTGCACCTATATACTCAACCAACCACTCCTGATAGGCGGACATCCTGAAGAAGTAGTTGGGCTCAGATAGCTTGATTACCTCCCTTCCACAGTCAGGGCAGCGGCCATCTACCAAGTCCTTCTCTGTCCAGAACCTCTCGTCTGGCACGCAGTACCAGCCATCATACTCCCCCCGGTAGATCTCCCCCCTCTGGTAGAGATCGGCCAGAACAGCCTTAACCACCTTTTCATGTCTCTCCTCAGTGGTTCTGATGAAGTCATCATACTCAATCCCTAAAACTTCCCATAGCTCCTTAAACTTCTCCACCATCTGATCGCAAAACTTCAACGGGGAGAGCCCTTTCTTTTTCGCTGTATCAGCAAGCTTCTGGCCGTGCTCATCGGTCCCTGTAAGGAAGAAAGCTTCCCCTCCCCCCATCTTGTGGTAGCGGGCAAGCACATCGGCCAGCACCGTGGTATAGGCATGTCCAATATGGGGCTCAGCGTTCACATAATATAAGGGAGTCGTTATATAAAAGGCCATCTCACCTCCATTGGTTTAGCAGTTTATCGCGGTTAACCATAGAAAGTCGGCAGTTGGGGGAAGATCTCCCCTCATGAACTCAGTTGCTATGCTCGCCAAGTCCTTCATAGGTGCCTTCGCCCCTATCTTCTTCTGAAGAAGCTCCGCCCCTTCCCTTTCTGGAGTTGGGAAAGGGGCAACTCCTCAACTACTCCATCGGTATGGGCAACAGTCACCCTTTCCCTGAATATATCCACCTTTTCCACCACCCCTACTCCCCTCTCCGTGCGGAGTTTTGACCCAATGCGGGGGTACCTCTTTAGTTCCTCCTCATAGAGCTTCCGCTCAAAGAGGAGGCAACACATCAACCTCCCGCACACCCCAGATATCTTGGAGGGAATAAGGGTAAGATGCTGCCCCTTTGCCAATTGAGTTGTTATGGGCTCAAAATCCTCCAAGAAGGTGGCGCAACAGAGGGGACGGCCACAGATCCCGTAACCGCCCATTCTCTTCGCCTGATCCCTAACCCCTATCTGCTTCATCTCTATCCTGGTCTTATAGACTGAGGCCAGTTCTCTTACCAGGCCTCGGAAGTCAATTCTCTCCTCGGAGATGAAGTAGAAAACCAATTTGTTCCCGTCAAACTGATATTCCACATCCACAAGCTTCATCGGAAGGTTCTTCTCCTCGATCCTCGCCTGACAGGTCCTGCGGGCCTCCTCCTGTTTACTCCTGTTTTCCTCCATCCTCTTCATATCCTCTGGAGTGGCCTTCCTCAGTATCTTTTGGGAATGGGAGAACCCATCCCCCACTTTAGCCTTCTTTATCACCATTCCCATATCCTCCCCCTTCTCAGCACTAACCAAAACCCAGTCGCCTATCTGCAAGGGGAGTAATCTGGGGTTGAGAAAATACCCCTTCCTCCACCCCCTAAACCCTATCTGAAATATCTCCTTCATCTCTCACTATTCTCCTCAAGCCGAGGAAGGTAACGAGCAATATAAGCCTCAGGTTAGCATTGAAATCAATGGCCCTTTGTGCCTCCCTCAACTTAGAAAGGGCCCTCTCCAGCTTGACTAAAGAGACCGCCTCCAACTCCTCCCTCAACCTTCCTACCCTATCCTCGTTGGAGACAAGTTCCTCCATCCCTTGGGAAAGGAGGAGCAAATCCCTAAACCAGGAGAGGAGCACCTCTACTACCCCCTTAGCCTTCATCCTCTCCCTCCTCCTGAATCCATCTTCGATGGATCCCACAACCTTCAGGGGATCCCCCCAAAGGGCTTCCCTTAAGAGGGAAAGGGACTCTTCCCTTAGCCGCTGCCATTCCCCCTGGTAGAGGCTAAGCCCCTGACCCAAACTTCCCATAGCCAGCTTGGAGAGGAGCTTCGCCTTGTCAGAGGGCACAGAGAACCTCTCCCGCAAGGCCCCCTCTATCTCCCCGGAAGAGAGCTTGCCCATTCTGACCAGTTGACAGCGGGACCTGATGGTGAGGGGGATGGAGGGCAAATGGGAGCTAGTAAGAATATAGAGGAGGTAAGGTGGGGGTTCCTCTATAGATTTGAGAAGGGCATTGGCGGCAGGGGCCGTCAAGCGGTCACAGTGAGAGATAATGACCACCCTTTTCTCTCCCATAAAGGGCTTCTGGGCGGTCCACCTCTCCATTTCCCTTACCGCCCCAATGGAAATATAAAGGCTGCCCTCAACTTCCTCTTCTATATAGGGGCTCTGAACCCTCTTCTGAGTTGATCTGCCCACCTCCTCAGGGGTGAGGGATTTGGGCATGGGTTGAAGGTACATAAGGTCAGGATGGCTATTTTGGGCCACCCAATTACAGCTCTGACACTTCCCACAAGGCTTCTTCTCCCCTTGGCAGTTTACCGCCTTTGCCAACTCCAAGGCCAGGGCATCTTTCCCCACCCCTCTGGGTCCATAAAAAAGGTAGGAATGGGCCAGCCTCCCCCGCTGGAGTGCCCTCCAGATAAACAGTTTTGCTTTCCTCTGACCTACAACCCGAGGGAAAAGCTCCGTTACCTCTTCTTTTCCAACCATAGCAATGGGTCTAACTTCTCCTTCCCCTTCCTTATCTCAAAATGGAGTTGGGGACCGCTAAATGAACCCGTCTCCCCCAAAAGGGCCACCGGCTCTCCCCGTTTCACCTCTTCCCCCTTAGCCACCAGGAGCTGAGAGAGGTGGGCGTAGAGGGTGTAGTAACCTGAACCATGGCCAATGATGAGAAATCTCCCATAGCCCCTTAACCATCCATCATATAGAACTTCCCCATCAAATACAGTGCGCACCTCTGAGCCAACTGGAGCCTCTATCTCCACCCCCTCATTAAGGGTGACTGTCTTAAACACGGGATGAAGGTGCTTACCAAACTTAGAGACAACCCTCCCCTCCACCGGCCAAAGGAGGTGGCCCTTCTGAGCGGCAAAGGAGGCCTTGGCTAAGTATTCCCTCTTCTGTTTCTGGAGCTCATCGATTATCCTCTGGATCTCCTCTGAACTTGACTCTAAATCCTTTATCGCCTGGGCATGGGTTGCCCTCGCTAGCTTCACCTTGCGCAGAAGCCTCCTCCTCTTTTCCCGATCCTTCTTTAAAGCCTTCTCCTCCTTCTCCCTCTCCACCTTCGCCCTCTCCACCTCCAATCTCTCCACCCGCAGTTTCTCTTTCTCCTCCAGGAGCTTCCCCCTCTTTGTTCTCAACTGCTGGAGGTACTCCCTATCCCTCCGGGCTATCAGGCCAAGGTATCTCCCCCGGCAGAGAAGCTGAGGAAATGACTTCGCTGAGAAGAGAAGCTCAAGGTCACTTATCTTGCCCCTTTTGTAGATGCTCCTCATCCTCCTTGCCCATTCCTCCCTCCTCTGGGCTAAGTCCTCCCCTAAGAGCTTTAAGTTCTCATTTAGTTGTGAAATTGAGCCCTTAAGCAGCCTCTCCTTTTTAGCTAAACCCCTGATCAGGGCCCGGGAAAGCTCAAGCCTCTTCTCCACATCCTCAAGCCGAGCCAGAAGGCTCCTTTCCCTTTTCGCCAGATCCCTTGCCTCCTTTCTCTTCTGAGCGAGCTTCCTCCTTATCTTAGCCAACTCCTCCTCTTGGCGGGCCAACTTCTGGTCGTAATCCTCGACCCCTATGCCCTCTGACCTGAGGGTAAGAAGGAGGAATAAGATCACGGTCTGAAGGGCTAACCTACCAGCCAAAGGAGAACCTCCCTCCTAAGCCCCCAAATACCAACCCCAAACCCAACTGGAAGCCTAACACCTGGGGGGGGAGCATTGCCCCTGAGGGGAGCCGCGGGGAGAGAAGGAGGAAGAGTAGATAGAGAAACCCCGCCCCCATCCCACCCCCCAAGAGCCCCTGAAAGAACCCCTCATAGAGGAATGGCCTGCGGATAAACTTCCGGGTAGCCCCCACGAGTTCCATCACCTCCACCTCCCTGTAGCGATCGAGGAAGGATCTGCCCACCACATTGGAGACAGACATAAAGGTAGAGAGCCCAATGACCACCCCCAATATAATATCGAGCAGAAGAAGATGGAAGACGAACCTGTCCAGCCTCTCCAACCACTTCCCCCCATATTCTACATCCTCCACCCCCTTTAGAGAACCTACCCTTGTCGCTACTGACTGTACCGCCCCTTTTGTGCGCCAGCCCTTCCTCAGCTTTATCCTCAGTGAAGGGGGGAGAGGATTAGTCCCCAGATCGGCGGTAAACTCCTTGCCAAACTCCGCTTGCAGGTCGAGGAGTGCTTCCTCCTTGGTAACGGGGATGACCTCCTTCACCCCCTCAATCCCTTTTACCCTTTGGACGAGTTCCTCCATCTGGGAAGGGGTGACTCCATCCCGCAGGAATGCCTCCACCTCCACCTTTGCCCTCAGCTCCTGGAGGGCCAGCTTCAGATTGAGGGTCAAGCAGAGAAATGCCCCCAAGAGAAGCAGGGAAAGGGAGATGGTAAGGACAGAAACCAAGAAACGGGCCGGATGCCCCTGGAGGCTGAAGAGGACTTCCCTCATTCCATAAATCCAACCCCTGGACATCTATACAATCATCCCTTCGGCTATGCGCAAGGTCCTCCCACCCAAACGCTGGGCTACCTCCTCATCCTGAGTGGCCAATAGGATAGCGGCACCTTGTTCGTTTATCCTTCTCAAGAGGCTAAGAACCCCCTCCGCTCCCTGGGGATCAATCCCCCCAGTGGGTTCATCGGCTAAAAGAAGGATCGGTTGGTTGCAGAGGGCCCTGGCTATAGCCACCCTTTTTGCCTCTCCCCCAGAAAGTTGGTGGGGAAGGGAGCGAGCTCGGCTGCTCAAGCCCGTTTGGCCCAGCACCTCCCAGACCCTTCCCTTGATCCCCTTCCCTCCTACTGCCCTCATAGCCAAGGCAACGTTCTCAAAGACATCCCTCTCCTCCAAGAGCAAGCCATTTTGAGGAACGATCCCCAACCTTCTCCTCAGCTTAGGGATCTCCCTTGGCCTTATCTTCTGGGAAGAGTAACCATCAACCCACACCCTCCCCCGGGTGGGAAAAAGCTCCATATAGATGAGTTTGAGCAAGGTAGTCTTTCCTGAACCATTTGGCCCCACTAAGGTAAGCAGTTCTCCCTTCTTCAGCCCAAAGCTTACCTCCTTCAAGGCATCGATCCCCTCAGGGTAACTGTAGCTTACCCGTTCAAAGCTGAGGATTTCCACTCCTGGCCCTCCACATCCTGTAGGCCATCCTTATGGCCTCGATCATACTTCCAGGATCTGCCCTTCCCTGACCAGCGATATCCAAGGCCACTCCGTGATCCGGGGAGGTCCTGATGATAGGCAGCCCCAAAGTTATGTTTACTGAGCGCCCAAAACCGAGCAGCTTCACCGGGATGAGCCCCTGATCGTGATACATAGCCAAGAGGGCATCGAAACGGGGGAGAAAAGTGGGGGTAAAGAGGGTATCGCTGGGGAAGGGGCCCTGAACATCTATACCCTCCCTTCTGGCCCCCTCTATTGCCGGGGAGATAAGCTCTATCTCCTCCTTACCAAGTTTTCCCCCTTCCCCCCCATGGGGGTTGAGTGCGGCCACCCCTATCCGCGGGGAGGAGATGGCAAAATACTCCCTCAGGGCCCGGTTGGTTACCCGCAGCTTCTCCCCGATAACCTCCACGGAAAGGCTCCTGCTCACCTGGGTTAAAGGGAGGTGGGTGGTGACCAAGGCCACCTTGAGCCTCTGATTGGCTAACATCATCGCAAAGGAGGAGGCTTGGGTGTAATGGGCCAAAAGCTCTGTCTGCCCAGGGAATTTATACCCAGCCAGGTATGCTGCCCATTTGCTTATCGGCCCGGTGACTAAACCAGCGATCTTGCCCTGTAGGGCCAAATCTATTCCCTTGAGGAGGGCATCCATGGCCGCCTTCCCTGATTCCTGAGAAACCTCTCCTACCGGGAACCTGTTTACCCCCCTCCCTACACAGTCCACAACCCCTATTCCATCCCCAAGATTTCCTTCAATATCCTTTATGGGTTTAAGCTCCAACCCGGGATGGATGCCCCTTGCTGCCCTCTCAAATACACCCTTAGAACCAATGAGGAGGGGTTTAAAGGAGAGGTTAAGCCTGGGGTCTTGCAAGGCCTTAACTATTACCTCTGGTCCCACCCCCCCGGGGTCCCCCATAGTAATTCCCAGAACCGGTTCAGCCACGTTACCTAAATTAACAAAACTCAGCTTCAATTGCAAGTGGAAAAGGCGCTCTCCTTTTAGGGACGGTTTTGGACGAGAAAAGATAGCTAACAGTTGGCTCGAGGTGGTATCCCGAAAATATCAGGGCCTTCCTCTACTGCCGGAATGGAGCTCTGAGAGTTTTTTGGGGGGAACTCCCTCTGCACATTAGTACTCGGTGGGGACAGACGGTTCCAAAAAGGCAAAGCCACCGGTGAACCCGATGGCTTTGCCTTTGTCAGCCAAGAATTTAGCCTCCCATGAGGTTGAATTTCAAGGAACAATTGGTTCACTCCTCCCTTATTTTTGGCGGTGGGCCTTCAGCCCCCACACAAAGCCACGGCGAAAGCGGAAGCTTCCAGCCCACCTTTGACCATACTCATTACTTCCTCTGAAACCACCTAGCTTACCCTCAAGGCAAAAATAAATGAGCAGTTTAAAGTCATGCTCAGGACTCAAACAATTTTCACCTCAGAGCGAAGACAGTCCCCCTATCGTATACCGCTAGTTGATTGGCTGGCAGAAGGGAGAAACTGGAGGGCAGTAGGGCCCATACAAAATGGGAACTTACGTGGTCTTCTCCTTTAACCGATCCGTCTTTCATTCCAGGCTTGAAATAGAATGAATAGAGGAGTCGAAGGGGACTCGTACCGCCAAGTGCTTTCCTATCTCAGTAAAACCATTTTTTTAGTGGTCTTATACCCACCTGCTTCTACTCGATAGAAGTAAACCCCGCTCTCCACCCTGTTCCCCCCTCCGTCTCTTCCATCCCACCTGACCACTCTGGAACCCGCTTCTTGGTATTCATCGACTAAGGTAATTATCCTTCTACCTAAAAGGTTGTAAATCTCGATTTTCACATGGCTAACATAGGGCAAAAGGTATCTGATTTCGGTTATGGGATTAAAGGGGTTAGGATAGTTCTGGAAAAGTTTAAACGATCCAGGCAATTCATTTAGCTCACCTTTCCCCTCAATGCCTACGGCATAGGTGGTTTCGCAGGCGACATTGGAGAATCCAGACCAATTGGGTGATTCATCGGCGGTCCTGATGAGGAAATAGTAGACGGTGCTTGGAGATAACCCACTAACTTCACAACTATCTCTGCCCCCTGGAGGGGATGGAGAAGGCCCTCCTGATACTATGGATGCAGCGTTCCACCAACTGTTAGTATCAGCACCAACCTGCTCGAGAGAGTAACGAATGGCATAAACCGAAGCAGTGCCTTCATTGCCATCATCTCCTGGTGAGGTCCAGGACAAAATAACAGAGCTGCTCGTAGCTGTCCTGGCGGAGAGATCTGTGATTGGTGCCGGAGGTAAGGTGTCTATAACGGTAACGGTCACCCAATTAGAATCTTTAACCGCTGGATCAGCCTGGGAAATTGCCTTCAGCTTGATCTCATCCACAGTACCAGCCAGGGCACCCGGAGGAACGGAGGCCGTGATAGAGAGAGTAGTATCCGTGCAACAGGGGGCAAGTGATACCGAAAATGTGGAGGGATTTAGAGCCCAACCCTGGTTATCCGTAACCATAATGTCGTAGGTATCCCCCCCATTACCCAGATTTAAGATCTTTGAGGGGGGAATAATGTGCTTGGCGACTCCCCAGAAACATAAGGAGATTCTTTTACATATCCCTTCCCTTCTCAAATATGGCAGAGATAATTACCTCCCGAGATTTGTCTTGCCATTTGCCCTTTGCATTGGGAAGCTATCCATGCGCAAACTTGGTCAAGAGGTATTGACCGAACAACGCAACAAAGCAATGTGAATAGGGTATTCAATAATCCAGGATTTGATACCCTCCAGGTTTACTGGAGCTTCTTTGGTCTATTCTTCCAGCAACAGAGGTTATCTTTCCCGGCTCAATGGTTTGGTTATCTTTGATACCACTACCAAGAAGACCCAGAGAAGATGGAAGTCTCGTAAACGCAATGGTAACACTATCAAGTATAAGGACAGGGGTAAAAGGGGTAAGGGAAGTCAAACCCATCTTTGGGTCATGGGACTGCTCATCACCGAGAGCGGCACCCGCATTCCCTTGCCCCGGCGTAGCTATTATACCAAAGCCTATGCCAAAAGGCATGGCCTAAAATACCGTAGCCAAGTTGATCTAGTAGTGGAAATGCTCTTTGAGCTCCACGTCCCTGAAACGGTCAGCCTATTGTTCCTCTGTTAGAGTCACTTCCCTCCAAAGCTCTTCAGGGGATAACCTTGGACACCAGAAGCGAGCAGTATAGCTCTTTCCGCAGAGCTCCAAGGCGGAGAAGAGCAAGAAGAGATTCAACATCGCTAAACTTGGAAAGCGATGGGTAGTGTTTTCCAAAAAAGAGAAGATCAAGAGCAAACACAGAAGCTTCTCTACCAAGGTGCTGTTGACCAATAACTGCCAACTCACAGCCAAACAGATTGTTGAGCTCTACGAGCTACGGGAGAACTTCCCGGCCTCTGAGCATTGGGTGGATATTGTCTTGATCACCTTCTTGTTCCTGGAGTATAGAAGACTACAGTTACTGCGGGGTTCCCTCTCCCCTAAGGAAGCTTATCACCTCCAGAACGCTCGCACACCACAGATGATGGAGGTGGTGAAAGCAGAGGTAAACAAAGAGAACATGCTTTACATTCAGGAGGCACTGAAGAGCTCATATGGCCGCAAACATCTCATGAAGGTTCTTTCAAAGATCAACCTTGTCGCCTGATAACATTTACAAACTCGCAACGATTAAGGTCATAATATTAAAGGGAGGATTTAAATGCGTTTTGTCAGAAACTTCTGTTCCTTGCAGATGAGCTTGTTATCCCGCATCTATCGAGAAAGTAAGAAACATCACGTGCGTCAACGAGCCCATTGTATTCCCTTGAGCTATCAGGGTATCCCTGTCCCAAATTTGGCAAAGATCTTCAAAAAGACTACCCGAACAATCTATAGTTGGTTAGATTTATGGGAAGCACATCATTTCGCTGGGCTTTACGAGCAAAAGGGCAGAGGGAGAAGGCCTAGGTTGAATGCTTTCCAACAAGCTCAAGTGCAACAGTGGGCCAAGGAATTCCCGAAAAACCTAAAAAAGATTGTTGCCTTGGTGAAAGAGAGATTTGGGGTATCAGTGAGCAAGCGCATTCTGCGTGCCTCTGGGTTCAGTTGGCGACGTATTCGCAAGAAGCCCAAGGGAGCCCCTGATCCTGATGAGTATGCTCAGAGGAAAGGGGAGTTAGAAGAGCTGAAGGAGCAAGCAAACCAGGGACTCATAGACCTATACTTCTTCGATGAGAGGATTCTGTTTGGACCCTTACCTACCCTATGCCTGGCAGAAAAAAGGCGAAACTATTCAGGTTGAATCCAGTTGCCCAAAGCGGCTAAGCATCCTGGGATTCTTGAGTCAAAAGCAAGGTTTGATTGCCTACACTACAGAAGGAGCTGTGGACAGTAAATTAGTCATTGCTTGCTGCCTCAATCTGGAAGAAAGACTGTAGTCGTAATGGATAACTCTTCCTTTCACACAAGTGCCGCAATTTCAGAGAAGGTCTCTGAGTGGCGAAGCAAGAACTTGGAGATATTTCATCTTCCCAAGTATTCTCCTCAATTGAATCTCATCGAGATACTTTGGCGCTTTATGAAGTACCAATGGATAGAATGGTGGGCCTACAAGGGGTGGCCCTATCTGGTGAGATACATTGAGAATGTGGTATGCAACTATGGAACAAAATATGAAATTAATTTTAGCTGACTACTTACCAAGCAAATAAAGCAACATTGGATAAACCTCAGAAGTTCCCCCCTTGAGGGTCCCCTGGATCATAGGCCATTTCCCCCAGCAAAAAAATCTCCTTAGATCACAAAAAATCAGTTGACAAAAGACTCATAGGAGTTTAAGATAATTAACCCTAAGCAGAAAAGGGGGACCCATGCAACCCTCGAGATATAATTTCTTCTTTGATGCCGAGAATGGCACCCATCTGGCCTTCAACGCCCTGAGCGGTGGCTTGGCTACCTTAACCGAGGAAAAGCACCGCCAGGTCCAAGAGATCTTGCGTTCACCCAATAGTTATCGATACGATAGCCAGGCTAAACTGGAGTTACGGGAGAAGCTCCTCCAGGGTGGGTTCCTCCTCCGGGAGGGGGTAGATGAGCTGGATATCCTCAAAGTGAGGTATAGGAGCAGCAGGTTCAATCCGAGGCCACTAAAGTTGACGATCCTCCCCACTTTGAGGTGTAATTTCCGGTGCATATACTGTTATGAAGGCCGAAAAAACATCACCATGAGCCGAGAGATTCAAAGGGGATTAGTTGAATTTGTGAGGAAGAAGACCGAGGGAGTCGAAAGCCTGACTACCAGTTGGTACGGAGGTGAACCACTATTGGCCCTGGATATCATCGCCTATTTGAGGGGTGAATTTGCCAAGATCTGTGAAGCCAAAGGGATCAAGTATTCTCCAGGAGGAATAGTCACCAATGGCTACCTGCTCACCAGAGATGTGGCTAAGAGGCTAAAGGAAATGGGGATTGAAACGGCCCAGGTCACCCTAGATGGACCCCGAGAGGTGCATGACCAGAGGCGCCCCCTGGCTAATGGTCGGGGGAGCTTCGATCGGATCATGGAAAACCTCTCTCAGGTTTCCAAGGTTTTGAAACAAATTCAAATCAGGGTCAACACGGACAGGAATAACGCGGATAGGGTGTTGGAGCTCTTGGACGCAATAGAGGACTATGGTCTCAAAGGGAAGGTCTCGATATATTTCGCCAAGGTGATGGCCCATACAGAAGCCTGTGCCAGCATAGCTGGGAGCTGTCTCAGAGACCAGGAGTATACGGACTTAGAACTGCGGTTGACCAAGGGAGGGTTGGAGAAGGGCTTCAACCTGGCAAAATACCCTCGCCCCAAATTTCATTACTGTGAGGCGGACCATGTCAATTCCTTCGTGGTCGGACCTTCGGGTTACCTCTACAAGTGTTGGAGCGACCCCGGGAACCCGGACGAAGCCGTGGGCCATGTTAGTGATCCAACCAAATACGAGGAAAAGAAGAGGAACGTTCTAAAATGGCTCGCCTGGGATGTCTTTGAGAGAGAGGAGTGCAGGGAGTGTAAGCTTCTCCCTGTCTGCCTGGGAGGATGCCCTTATGTGGGATTAAGGTTGGAGACGCGTACCCGAGGGGCATGTGATAACTGGAGGTACAACCTACTGGGTATGTTAAAGTTGTACTATGCCGGCCGTCTTAGTAATCCCTTAAGGCAAGGGGTCGGTCGAGCTAAAGGTGGAAAGGAGGTGGCTTAAATGGAGTGGGTTGTGGATCCGTCTGGAGTGGACGGTCCAATCACTCCGGTCCCAGTGTGCCCACCATGGAACTGTGGCTGCATAATGCATGTACCAGCTTCAAATTATTGAGGCTGTCCCCTTCGAGGGGATGCTGTTCTTGGCCACAGGTTGTGAACGGCCGAAGGGTTTCCCCTTCGGCCAATATTTTAAACTGAATGGCTAATCTGGCAAAGCTCTCGATAGGGGGGCCTTAGCCCTTCTTACTCATCCCTAAGCCTGAAGAGAGGTCACTTACATCCCAATCCCATCTACCTTAGCCCCACAGAAGGGGCAGTGGCCATTCTCTATTAGGTTCTCCAATATGGTAAATCCCCAGCGGTGGATGAGCCTCTTCCTACATTGATAGCAATAGGTATTTTCTCCCTCTTCTCCAGGGATATTCCCAGTATAGACATACCTTAAGCCCTCCCCTATCCCTATTTGCCGTGCCCTCTTTAGGGTTGAGGCCGGAGTAGGGGGAAGGTCCCTCAGTTTATAAGCAGGATAGAAGGCACTGATATGCCAAGGCGTCTCCTCCCCAATGCTGCGGACAAATCTGGCAATCTCCTTTAGTTCTCCAGGTGAATCGTTGAGGGTAGGGATGATTAGCGTGGTTACCTCAACCCAGATCCCCATCCCCTTAAGCTGATGGAGCCTATCCAGCACAGGACCAAGCCTCGCCCCCACCAGCTTATGGTAAAATTCCTCCCGGAAGGATTTCAGATCTACATTGGCCGCATCCAGGAAGGGAGCCATCTCCTTTAGAGCCTCTTCTGTCATATACCCGTTGGTGACAAATATGTTCTTCAGCCCAGCCCTTCTGCTCAGTTCTGCTGTTTCGTAAGCATATTCGAAGAATATGGTAGGCTCGGTATAGGTATAAGCGATGCTCTTACATCGGTATCGGAGAGCCATCTCCACTATCTCCTGAGGGGTAATCTTATAGCCAGTGATCCTTCCCTCATCAGTGGGCATTTGAGAGATGTTATAGTTCTGGCAGAAGTTACATCTAAAGTTACAACCTACGGTAGCTATGGAGAGGGAGTGTGAACCGGGGAAGAGATGAAAGAGAGGCTTCTTTTCGATGGGATCAACATTCCAAGAAATGGCCTTCTCATAGACCAGGGAGTAGAGGGTCCCTTCCCTATTCTCCCTTACCCCACATATCCCTCGCCCCCCAGGTCCAATGAGACACCGATGGGAACAGAGAGCACACCTCACCTTCCCCTCTCCCAGCCTTTCATAAAGCATTGCCTCTTTCATCTCCCCCACTCCCCCCTCTTCCGCAGCTTTCTTATCTTCCCCTCCATGAGCCGTCGGCGAATAGTGGAGACCTTATCTATAATTAAAACACCATTGAGGTGGTCGACTTCGTGTTGGATGACCCTGGCCAAAAGTCCTTCTACCTCCAACTCCTTCTCTCCTCCATCAAGATCTACCCCCTTCACCAAAATCCTTCGAGCCCTTTTCACCTCCGTCATTATGCCAGGAAGGCTAAGACAACCCTCTTCATAGAGTTCTTGCCCATCTTCCTCTAAGATAAGGGGATTTATCAGGCTGACTAATCCTTCCCCCACATCAAAGACAATTACCCTCTGGGAGATGCCTACTTGGGGAGCGGCCAATCCAATTCCTTCATAGGCATACATAGTTTGAGCCATATCATCTACGAGTGACTTAGTCTCCCCACTGATATTCTTCACTTCTCCTGCCCTCTCCCTGAGCACCTCTGCTGGATACACCTTCACCTTCAGAATGCCCATTTGATCTCTCCTTTTGTAAAAGAAAGATAACCTTCCCCTCCGGAAAAGTCAACCTCTTTATCCACCGATCAAATTCCAAAAGATTAAAGTGGTTTTCAAAAAACCTTGACAAAGGGCAAAGGTATTCTTATATTATTTTATGCACAATTAACCATATAAGCATAATGCCTAAGAGACTAAAGAAAACCTTTAAGAGGAAGCTATTTCGGGAACCCCATGATCCCAGGAAAAGCCTCCTCTCGGCCTTAGCCTCAGGAAGCAGAATAGAGATCTTGAAGCTCCTGCAGGGAGGGGAGAAGAGGGTAGGGGAACTGGTTTCCCGATTAAACCTCGATCAATCTGTAGTTTCCAGACATTTGGCTATTTTAAGGGACGCCGGTTTAGTCATTTCCCGCAGGGAGGGTCTTAACGTTTATTGTGGTGTCGCCGACAGGAGGGTATTCGAAATCTTAGATTTGGTTTCCGAGATTTTGAAATCTTCCTGGGAAAGGAGGAAAAAGGCCTTGGAATCCCTGATAGGGAAATCAATTAAAGGATAGAGTAACCCCCTTTTAGGAGAATGGATTTTTGATGGAAGAAAGGTGAAGATTTCAGGGTGTGAACGGAATGTTTGCAAGGTAGACCCGAAAGGGGTAAAAAGGAGGTGTTCAAGATGATTGAGTTGCTGAAAAGGACTCTCCTCGCTGGCATAGGAGCAGCCGCCCTCACTAAGGAGAAGATAGAGGGCTTGGTTGATGAACTAGTAAAAAAAGGGGAGATTGCCAGTAAGGAAGGGCCGAAGTTGGTGAAGGAGCTTTTGGAAAAGTCACAGGAGGCCAAGAGAGAGCTTGAGGAGAAGGTGGATGAGGCTACCCAAAAGGCGTTGCAAAAGATGAAAATAGCCACTAAGGCCGATATCGATGAACTCAAAGCCAAGCTTGAGGAGTTAGAGGGTAGGGTAAGGAAAATAGAGAAGCAGTAGGCAACCCGGGAGGAAATACTAATAGACCGTGAAATTGGGCCAAGTATCGAGCTTGCGGTCCGACCTTATCTCCTTGCACTTCTCATCGGGAATCCGATTTCACCCCTAGGGGCCAGCAGTCGCTGATCACCGCTGAAGACGGAGACGTAGAAAGTGAATTAAACCTGAATTCGATATCCTCGGAAAAATTCCTTGACAGAGGCTAAATGGAGCCATATAATTACGCACTGCGTAAAAATGCCATAACGATATTTATCCTGTGTTTATTTAGACCTAAATATAGCTCTGGGACACTCTCCCTAACCTCAGGATAACCGTAGGGAAAAATTATGAAGAGGTTAATTAAGAGATATTCCAACCGAAAGCTATATGACACTAAATCAAAAAGCTTAGTATCCCTCTCCCAGGTGGCTGGATTTATTGAAAGGGGGGAGGAAGTAAAGGTCATTGACCACCATACAGGGGTTGATATCAGCTCTCGGGTGATGGCTCAAATTATCCTATCCAGGGAGATGGGGCCTGGGGGAGGGTCAAACCTCTCCCCATTAAGGGATCTAATAAGGAGGGGGAAGAGGTCTGTGCATGAACTGGCTTCAGTTGCAGAGGAGTTAACCGCTCAGGGCGAGGAAAGGGTAAAGAAGGTTGTTGCCGACCTGGTGGATAGAAAAAAGTTAACCAAAATGGAAGGAAGAGCTATTCTCAACAACCTTATGGAGGGTTTTAGGTTGAGAAAAAAAGCCTTAGAAGTCTATGTAGAGGCAATTCTGCGGAGAAGGTCTGATAGAGCCTCAGAAAGGGAATTTTTGGAGCTAAAAAAGAAGGTAAATAGCTTGAGCAAGAGGATAGAAGAACTGGTTAGATTAGTCCCTAAGTTGGGGAAGGGGTAAACGGACAACAAGGAGGTATGGAGATGCTTTCCAAGGGGAAATCTATATGGGAGCAGCCCTTCACAAGTCTGGTAGACATGGTCCTGCGGAGGGATTCGCTCCGGGGGATTGCCCTTAAAGTAGCGGTGAGAAAACTTCGTAAGGCAGTGGTGGAAGAGAACCCCCCGGTACACCCTCACAGGGTCCAGGAGGATAAGTTCTATGTCTTCAGAAATATGTTATATTCAGTGGATAAAGCCTTGGGAAACGGGAATATCTCCCCTCAGGTGAGAAGGGGATTGCTGGAACTCTTTATTGGTAACATCCTTCTGCAGAATGACCCCAACTTCAAGGCCTTTGTGGAAAGAAACGGCTATCGGCCTCCTGGGTTTTTGACCATATCGCCGACGAAGAGGTGCAATTTGAGGTGTAAAG
>JAOZPP010000026.1 GCA_029932675.1 bacterium | reverse complement strand
GACTATTATTAATGTTGAATAAAAACCCAAAATCATACAACTTCGGGACAATGCCCTTTTTTAAGATTGGCTACTACCTCAAGATTATTAAGGTTAATCCTATTTATGATCAGGTTTCCCATATAATCACCTCATAAAGGCACTTTCGCCTAACGGGGCGGGCGTGGAGTGGCACTGGCCCCGATGCAGTCGGGGTTGATGCCGTAGGCATCAAAAGCGACCCAAAGCCTCTCTGGTATCGCTTACCCACCCCGATAAGCTAAATGGCACCTCTATTTAGCTTGGTGGCTTATATAAGCTCCAAAGTTTGGTTACACCTCGGCTTCGTGGCGTAGCCAGCGACATTTAGCCTAACGTTTCAGTATATCTGATGTTTGCTGGTGATATAATAGCGCGAAGCGCAATCACCAGCAAATATGGCTCGAGCGGCGGAGGCAAAAGCGCAGCAGCGTCCCCTTGAGTTGTCTTTTTCACCCCTCATTAGCATGAGTGAACTCAATCGTGAACTTGATAAAATCTTTTACCTCGTTTAAGCGATCAAATGTTTGTCCCTCTCTCCAATTTGAGGCGACTTCAACCAATTCTTTCCATTCAGGAAATTTCTCTTTCATCCATGCAACAGCCTTTGGTTTAGATGTCATTTCATTATTAGCAAAAAGAAAAAGGCAGCGACACATTGTCAGTACTGCATAGGTTTGGTATTCATCATCTTTCAGACGAGACGATTCCGTGAGCATTGGTTGCCAATCTCCAATAAGGATTTTTGCATTTGCTCGGCTAACGTCATCAGAAGAAACTGGTTCAATGAATGTTGCAGGAGGCGGCCCAAAAACAACAATTCCTTTTTCTCTTATCAAAAATTTTTCAAGCACCCACTCATAGCCATAAGGATACAGATTTAGGCCGACTCCGTTGATATACGGACGAACTGCTTTGGGTGGTTCATTGTTTTTGAGCCAATCTTTTGGGACATAGGAACCTTCCAATTTTTTGGATAACTTTGGATCATGTTGAGTCAGTTCGCCGAGCATTTCTCGCAGTTTTTGAATCGTCTCGTCTGATACTTCTTTATCGAGGACTACGATGAAGTCAATGTCGCTGCCTTTTTCTTGATCGAAGTCGCCAGTTGCCAGTGAACCATGTAGATACATTGCTAAAAGATTTTTACCCAAAATCTCCTGCGACTTTTGTAGGAGTAACAGGACGATTGAGTTCACATTTTCGTATTGGGTTGGTTTTTTGTTCATCTGATCTATTTTGCTTCAAGTAAGTAAAAAAGACAATTTCGCCTAACTCATTCATATCCGAACTGTTCGGATATACCGCCAAATCAGGAAGATCTGCGAACAGTTCGCATATACATCCCTCTGGACGACTATATGTTTTCGTTTTCTTAATCATGTCTTACCGCCTGTTAAAAGGCTATCAAGTGGGTTTTTTATAGCAGATAAATTCTTTGTGCTCACATGAGTATAAATTTCTGTTGTCTTTTGCTAGTTCCTATCAACAAGACCCTCAGAAGGCTGCATCCCGTATCCTTTAGAAAAGAAAGTGGGAGGTATCCCAAGCAGGTGAGGGCGCTGCGGACAACCGCATTCTTGCGTTTACAACGCAAAGACCTGACGCCTCGGAAAATACACCTGGAACCGATACTTGGTCTTCGGGCTTACCTCCCACTTGATAAATTCATGAGCTGTTATTTCTCCAAGTTCTTGCGACGGTTGTCAAGCATACCCTGAGTCGAATAGATTCAAATCTAAATTTAACCCATATTGTTTGAGGTCTGGTTGAGCGAATAGTTATGCGCCCTTAATCCATTTCGCGAGCTTTCGCCCTAGTCTGAGGAGGCGATCCTGGTTTATTCGGCCCAATTTTCCAATGAGAGTTTCACCATCTACAACAGCAAGCCTGCTGGTTCGAATAACGCTTGGGAATTTCAACCCAGATTGCAAAAAATCCGAATCTTCTGAAGTGATAACTTCATCCAATTCAGGTAGTTGCTGGTGAAGCTGGGAAGAAATCATGCAAATAAGCCAATCATCATATTCCCCAGGCAATCTGCGCAAAACAAGGGCTGGACGAAGCTTTCCGGCCTCTTGATCAGTTTGTGGAAACTTGAATAAAACAATTTGTCCTTCGGAAATCATGAGAAAATTTCCTTAAGATCATCCAGTGAATAGGGAGACTTTTCGTCTTCCATTCCTCGCATCGCAGAAGACAGAGAAAGGTCTGTCCAGTCTTTTCTCTCCTGTTTTTCTACATTTGAGCGTAGATATTCCACAAAATCAAGAACTTCTACCTGTTTAGACTTCGGCAATACTTGTATATTTTTGATAATTTTTTCTACCAAGTTCATATTATCCCTCCATTCATACTTATAGCACACAATATAATTTTGACCTCTAAGGGCTACGCTAAATTGCCAGACGGCTGGGGAAAAGCAGCATCCTCAAGACAGCCCGGCTATCTTTGGTTATGGAACTTCGGCTCAAGAATGCATCGTTGAGCACCGTGGCTTTGTTCCTCCCGATTTCCCCCCTCACCACACTTCGTTCTGCAAGAGAGTTTTCTCTTTTCATCACCGGGAGTTACTTAAAAATAGCGAATTACCTCTAATTTGTCCAGGACTTTTTTGATTGGTAAATTGGACCTACAAGTTTCTGGAGCTGGTAGGACGCTGATAAACGCAGATCTTCAAGATTTTAGAAATTTTCTTGCGCCCTGACAGGTGTAACGAAATGAATTTTTGTAGGGGTCGGATTCATCCGACCCGCTCCCCTTTGCCGTCAAGTGAGGACACCTGAGGGCTCGCCGGGATGATAGTGCGATGAGGGCATCTGACCGCTTACGAGGTCTCTGAGCAGGATCTTATGAGCAATTCGGCCTAATTATTGGTAATTAGAGGTTTGACCCTAAGATGCTCTTTGTTATGCCTTATTTTATTCTTTTTTTCCAATAATCCGGCTCTCTGTTTAGTTGCATAACTGCAATAATAATATGGAAAGCGGTTTGTTAAACACCTTCTGGTATTCTTGGATAATTTAGACCAAGCCTCTGGAAAATGGATAATCCGTTGAATAGTTGAATATACTTCCCTTGCAAACTCTAATCCAAGTCCAGGTTGACATTCTTCATAATAATTGATTGCTTTTTGGAGTTCTATTTTTGCAGAGGGGTGAAAGGAATATTTCATTTTGAGAATCGTTCCTGAATTTCCTTGAAGACCTCTTCCCCAGGTATAGTCTTAACTTTTCCGGTTTTAATCTCTTCCACTCTTCTTTCAACTTCTTTTGCCCATAACTCATCAATTTCTTTTTGTGATGGGTGTAAACTATTAAGAAGTTTATCAATTAATTTAGTTTTAATGTCTACTGGTAAAGACTCAACCATTGAAATCAACTCATTTGCCTTTGTCATAACTAACCTCGCTTTTTTAACTTATAGGCTTAACTATTGAGTCGACAGATTGGATAAAATACCAACCTCTGGTTATAATTTAGTTGTTGTTCAAAAACAAAACCCAATCCGCTCTAACTTAATCCTCAAGACAGCTTGGCTATCTTTGGTTATGGAACTTCGGCTCAAGAATGCATCGTTGAGCACCGTGGCTTTGTTCCTCCCGATTTCCCCCCTTGCCACACTTCGTTCTGCAAGAGAGTTTTCTCTTTTCATCATCGGGAGTTACTGTGAAAATAGCGAATTACCTCTAATTTGTCAATAACCTTTTTCGATTATTACCCAAATCTCCAAGGTTGCCATAACCGTGTGGGTGGAAACACTGGTTTTTAAACACTAATTGCTAAGATTTTAGGTTTTGCTACCCTACGTTCATCTGTGAAAATCTGCGTTCTGATAAAGAGTTTTTTAATTCTACATTCCCTTTTCTCTATGAAGAGAGGAGCTCTTTGAGGGCGCGTAGGGCCTGGGAGGCAGGAAGCTTAATGAAGATATCGGTAAGAGTCTCCGTGTACTCTGATCTTTCTATATTTATCTCGATAATCTTTGCTCCCTGGCTGTGGGCAATTCTGGGTATAGCTGCAGCAGGATAGACTACTCCCGTTGTCCCAATGACCAGCAGCACCTCCAACTTTTCCAACATCTCTCCAGCCCCTTTTAATGCTTTAACTGGAATAGCTTCTCCAAAGAAGACGAAGTCCGGCTTCAGTATCGTGCCACAATCCTTACAAACAGGGGGAAAGTTGATTGGGGAGAGGTCTGCTTCCCAATACTTGTCACATCGGTGACAATATAACTGCCTGGTGTTGCCATGGTATTCTATAACATTTTTGTTCCCGGCTTTATAATGGAGATTATCGATATTCTGGGTGATTATGCCCTGAAGCAACCCTTTCTCTTCCATCCAGGCTAGGACCAGGTGAGCGTCATTTGGCTGGGTATCCTCCAAGAATTCGTAGAAAATCTTCTTGATAACCTCCCAGCATTCTGCAGGGTGGCTGTAGAAATAGTCCAATTCTAAGAGTTTAGGATCATATTTTGACCAGAGTCCGTCTGGCCCTCGGAAATCAGGGATACCACTCTCCACCGAGATTCCCGCACCAGTAAAAGCTGCCGTTTTACGGCTCTGTTTTATCAATTGGGCAGCTCTTTTTAATCCGCTGATCTCCACTTAACAGAGCTCAGTCGTTTTAGTTTTCACTGAAAACATTTCTATTCACCCTTTCCCCTTCCCTCTTCTCCCCAATCCCCGGGAATCTGATCCCCTGAATAGATGAAGGGGAAATTGCCTGGGCCCAACTTGGCCTCCAGCTTCTTCATAATTGCCGGCACATTGTCATCTGGACCAGCGATATAAAATGGCTTCCCATCTTTGCCGAACTCCACCTCGGTGATCTCCCCAAATTTGTCCCTCTCCTCCAAGATATACTGGGAAAGCTTGAAATCCCTTTGGGGTTTAAAGCCCAACTCCGAAGCGTAGTCAATTGCCCCATAGATGATCTGATGGGCCAAGTCAACTGAACATTCGATGGGGGTTTCTCCCCGGTATACCTTGGCTTTCAATTCCCCTTCATATCTTGACACCGGGAAGTTGGCATTGCAGAAGGTGTTCTTCAGGCCGAGGCAAAAGATATCGACCAGGTAGACCCCAAAGGCAATGCTTCCATCTGGCTGCTGACGCGCAAGGAGGATGTTTGCCAAACCACGCTCTTTCCACGAAGCATTTATCAAGCATTCTTTAATGGGATAGTGGCGAGCATGGGAGAGAACACCTTTGGCGGTTAGTCGCCCCAGGGGAAGCCCAGTCCTTTTGGCCCTCTTCTGCCTCAACTTGTCCTTCTGTCGCTTCTTCATCAGTGCTTTTTGTCTTCTTTTCTTATCTCTTCCCATCTCTCAGCCTTCCAATTGGCTTAAATACCAAAGTCGGCAGTGAGCACTCCGGCTAAGAGGTGAAACTGCTCCACCCTCACCTCTGCCCCTAATCCCCTTAAACAGTCGGTCAGATATTCTGCAGTGGAGGGGAAGTCCGTATCCCCTCCATCGTAGTGCACTTCATCAAACCTCTGATAATGTTCCCCTGGGTCCTCAAAGAAGATAAGGTCACCAATCACCATTCGCCCTGGAGGGTGGAGTAGGGGAACCAACCTATGGAGGCTTTCTTTCTTCAGCGCATCAGGGAGATGGTGCAGGGAATATACCATAAGGATCTTTGTAATCCCATAGGAAGCCAAATTGAGCTCTGAGGAAGGATTTTCAAACGACCCATAAGCAAAAATCGCATTCCTTGGATTTAAACCCTCCGCCTTTTGCCGGGCGAGCTCAAGGCTTTTCCTGCTGATGTCAATGCCGATTGCCTTTTGGCATATATTGGCTGCGTCGATTACCATATCACCTGTACCCGTGCCCACATCTAACAACACATCGTCTGAACTTAGCTCCAGTTGCTTGTAGGCTATCTGCCCAATGATTTGGGGGATACCCTGGCCTTTTCCCTCCGGGGTTGAGGCCAATTGATCAAATAACTGAGCGAGTTCCTTCCTGTTATATGGGGACATATTTCCCCTGATTAAGTCTTAAATCTATGGTTTTTCCCGCAATCCAATATATTCCCCTTCCTTATTTGAAGCAAGGGATTTTTCAACAATAAGGAAAGGGGGCTCTACAGAGCCCCCTTTCCCTCCTACTTCAACAAGATCATCTTCTTGACTGAGGTGAAATTACCGGCCTGCAACCGATAAAGGTAGATTCCGGAAGCTACATTCTCGGCATCCCACCTCACCGTCTTATATCCTCTCTTCTGTTCTCCGTCAACTAAGGTGGTTACCTCTTCTCCCAAGATATTGAACACCTTAAGCCTTACATAGGAATCACGAGGCAGGGCATACTTGATTTCAGTTACAGGATTGAAGGGATTGGGATAGTTCTGGGAGAGGGAGAAATCCTTTGGTAACCCACCAGCTCTGGTGACGTGGAGGCCAACGAATGTGCAACTTACTTCGTTGGAGTGCTCGCTCTCATTTCCGGCGAAGTCAAGAGCAGAAACCACATAGTAATAGGTGCTATCCCTGTAGACCTTTATATCACTGAAGACCGTGTCTATCGTCGTCCCCAGCAAGTTTGAGCTATCCGGTGTGAAACCGCTCTCGGTCCCCCTATAGAGGGTATAATACCTGAAGTCCTCGTCTGGTATAGCATTCCACAGCAGATCTATGGAGGTATCCCCTGAGGAAGCCATCAGGCCCTTTGGGGTCGAAGGGGCGAGATTATCCAGCGAGTAGCCGCTATCTGGGTCTGAGTCGTAGTAGACCAGAGGATCAGAAGTCATTGCCGAGACGAAGAAGACAGACCAGTACATCCCATCGGTGACTGTTGAATCTGCTAAGGTGGGGCAAATCGTGCTATAGGTTGACTCTCCCCGTGCGGGGACGGTCTTGAGGAAGTCCCAGTTGCCAGGGGGATACTTCCCGTCCCGGATAGGACCTTTCCCTGATGATGGGATCACCTCAGGTGAACCATTCCTCTTATAACTGTCGATCCTTCTCCACAGGCCGTATTCGGTGATCGTCACCGGCGAACCGGATTGATCGTAATCGCACCGCCTCCAACTAACCCTCACCTGTTTGCCTTGGTCATTGCCTACATCGGTGATGGAGGTAATCTGCGGTGCCACCGCTACCGTGAGCACAACGGATGCCGAGTCTCGAACCAACTGCTTATATTGAGAAGCAGCAGTTAGGGTTATGCGGTTGATCGAGCCTGGGGTAGCAAGGCTGGGGATGGCGATAAGGCCCTTTACTCGGAAACCGTCGCACGGGTCAATATGTACCAAGGTCAATTCGGGCCACAGGTCCCAGCCCAGGGAGTCGGTGCACAGTATCTCATAATCGTCAGGCTCATAGCCGAGGTTGAAGATGTTCCAGGGAATCTCCAATGTATCGCCAGGATGGCCTCTCCACCCATACTGAGTAGGTAAGACGGCGACTAACCTGGGCGGTTGATTGGGATTTACAGTGATATTCGCCCTCCAATTGTTCCAGGGAATGGTCACATTCCTGGCGGTAGAGGGCCAATTGTCGTGGACAATTGCATAATTAGTGCGCGGGAGGGGACCACCGCCATCGGGATCCCAGTTGGCTATGTATCCGACTCCAGTGACCGCATGACCGATCTCATGAACAAAATCCCATTGCTCATCCACTGAATCGTCGGTTGACTGATTGACCGTATCGCCCCAACTATAAACTTCTATTGTCTCTCCAGTCGCAGTATCCACATAAGTTGATCCCGTGGGCACCGGATTCCAATACATAAAATCGACTTTCACCGGCCTTCCCGCGTCTATCTCCGCCTTATAAGTACCCCAGCCTCCCAGATAATCTGTCTTCACCTGCCAGCAGCGGCCTCTCTTGCTTGTATCAGGCTTCCCATGGCCAAACGTCCAAGTCGTATCCCAAAGCGAGAACTCTATAAGACCGAGCTTTTCATCTGGTATATATGTTCCCTTATGTCCATCACCTTTGAAAATACCTCTTGGAGAGCCACAATCATTGGTGTTCATAAACCAGCCCAAGTGATCGGATGCCTGGCCGCGGGTCCAATTGTCCATCACCCCCACCGCATTGGTATGGTGCATAACCCTATCCCAATAGTCTATGATATTTACCGCTGCCGTAGGAGCGCACCAATTGGAACTCCCACTGGGAGGTGGTTGGTTCTCATCGGGGACATTGCCAATCAACACTATATTAGGCGCAGCCGTAACCTGGAAGTTGCCATCGATAAGAGTTGGAGGAAACGGGGTTGAACTCTGATCGATGAAAGAATTATCGGCCGGAGGGGAACAGAGGCCATCACGCAGATCGAGGCTCGTCTCGGTTCCTGGTGTGGCGTTTGGATCCACATTGACCACGATGTAGAAAAGGGTGTCACCGGTTGACTCTGCAGGGATTAACTTATCACACATAAGACTCGGCTGGCAGACTAACTCGAACCACTGGCTATCGACATTACAGACGTTGGGGGTCCATATAAACATCGGCCCTGCTTCCCCGCAGACGGTTTTCACGGTATCCACAGGCGGATCGGCAAAGGTCAGGACCCCTTCCTCCAAGTCCATGACGAATTGAAAGGCGCAGAGATCGACATCAGAGGTGTAGACGACTGGAATGCGAATATTGGTCTGCCCAGGGTAACCATAGACTGGCTGCCCGAAAGAGAGAGAGCCTGTCTGTGCGCTGACAACTGATTTGCCCATAAAAGAAGCGAAGATGATACAAATGGCCATAGCCAGCAAAAATCTTTCCCTTTCCATAGCTTACCTCCTTTCAAGTTTGCCTCATCATCCTCAGTGATCAGCACACAAAGGCGGCTAAAGAATCTATGTGAAGAGCCAAGGTTGGTCTTTAAATAAATCTACCCTCCTTTCTCCAACCAAACTTTGGCTCCAATCATCTATAAAAACAAAAAAGGCCCCCCACTCTGCCCAAAGGCAAAAGGAGAGCCTCATCTATCTTCACTTCTCATCACCTCTAAAGGATCAAAAGTAACTCCCTTGAACCTAAGAAAGCAACCCTGGCCACCCCGAGGAATGATCTGGTCCCCAGAAGTGGGGTGACAAGGCCACAGATCGGACCTGCCAAAGCTTGATTATTTCTCAGAGGTAATCTGGGGAGGGCGATGGGGGGTCAACTTCTTCTCCCCTCCCTCCCATCTGCTCACAAAACTGAGCTCATTGCCTTCCCTTTTCACCTCTATCTCGGCACCATCTACCACATCGCCATCCAATATCCCCTCTGCTAATGGATCCTCGATAAGCCTCCTGATCACCCTCTTCAACGGCCTGGCTCCAAATGATGGATCGTAGCCCTTGTCGGCCAGAAGTTCTTTCGCCTCTTTAGTCAGCTTAAAGCTAATCCTCCTCTGCTTAAGCCTCTGGTTTACCTCCTCAAGGAGGATGTCCACTATCTTCACCATATCCTCCTTGCTCAAGGCGCGGAAGACGATTACTTCATCCAATCTATTGAGGAGCTCTGGGTTGAAGGTTTTTTTCAACTCATCAAGCAGCCTCTCCTTCATCTGTTCGTAGAGGGCCCCCTCGTCGGTCTTCTGAAAACCCATCGACTTCCCCTTTTCTATCTCCCTAGCCCCCATATTAGAGGTCATTATCACCACCGTGTTCTTGAAGCTAACCTTCCGACCGAAGCTATCGGTGAGGGTTCCCTCATCGAGCATCTGGAGGAGCAGGTTGTAGACATCAGGGTGAGCCTTCTCGATTTCATCGAGAAGAACGACGGAGTAAGGTTTCCTCCTCACCTTTTCGGTAAGTTGTCCTCCCTCTTCATACCCAACATAACCAGGGGGAGCTCCAATAAGCCTGGAAACAGCAAATTTCTCCATATATTCGGACATATCTATCCTCACTAAAGCTTCAGGGTCCTCAAAGAGGAACTCGGCTAAGGCACGGGCCAGTTCAGTCTTCCCCACCCCGGTCGGGCCCAAGAAGACAAAAGATCCTATGGGGCGATTGGGATCCTTTAATCCTGCCCTCGTTCGCCTAATGGCCCGCGAGATGGCCCTGATCGCCTCATCTTGGCCAACTACCTTCTTACGAAGTTCCTCCTCCATGCGGAGAAGCTTTTGGGATTCGCTCTCCTCCAGGCGCTGCACCGGAATACCGGTCATCTTGGAGATGACATCGGCAATGTCTGAGGCAGTGAGGAGAACCTTTTTCTCCTTTCTCTCCTTTTCCCAATCCCCCATAGCTTTCTCTAACCTCTGCCCAAGCTTTCTCAGCTTATCCCGCAGCTTGGCTGCTTTCTCAAACTCCTGGTTCTTCACCGCCTCTTGTTTTTTAGCCTCCACCTGAGCCATCTCTGCCTCTATCTCCACAATGGAGGAAGGCTTGATCAAGGAGTTGAGATGTGCCCGGGAACCCGCCTCATCGATGACATCGATGGCCTTGTCCGGTTGGTATCTTCCGGAGATGAATCGATCGGATAGTTGAACAGCCGCCTCTATCGCATCATCGCTTATCACCACCTTGTGGTGCTCCTCATATTTGATCCTCAGCCCCCTGATGATCTCCACCGTCTGCTCATAGGTGGTGGGATCAACCATCACCGGTTGGAACCTTCGTTCTAAGGCCCCATCCTTTTCAATGTGCTTCCTGTATTCATCCAAGGTGGTGGCTCCTATACACTGTAACTCTCCCCGGGAGAGGGCAGGTTTAAATATATTAGAGGCATCCAGTGAACCCTCTGCTCCTCCTGCTCCCACTATGGTGTGTAGCTCATCTATGAAGAGGATTACATTACCACTGTTCTTTATCTCGTTAATCACCGCCTTGATCCTCTCCTCAAACTGGCCGCGGTACTTGGTTCCAGCAACCAAGGCAGCCATATCTAAGGTGACTACCCTCTTTTCGCTAAGGACCTGGGGGACTTCACCGGCAACTATCCGCTGGGCCAACCCCTCCACTATGGCGGTCTTCCCCACTCCGGGCTCACCAATAAGGGCAGGATTGTTCTTCTTCCTCCTGCTCAAGATTTGAGCCACCCTTTGGATCTCTTTCTTCCGACCAATTATAGGGTCAAGTTTCCCCTTGCGGGCCAGGTCGGTAAGGTCTCGGCCAAAATGATCTAAGGCGGGGGTCCTGCTCTTCCTTCCAGGAGCACCTGCAGAGGCCTCCCCAGAGGAGATCTTCTTCAGCTCCTCAAAGACGGTCTGATAATCGACGTCATACATAGCCAGTATCTGGGAGGCTACGCTCTTGGGGTCCTTAAGGATGGCCAGAAGGAGGTGTTCAGTTCCCACATTCTTGGAATTGGTCACCCTGGCCTCCTGGGCAGCAATTTCCAACACCCTCCTCGCCCGCGGGGTAAAGGGAATCTGACCAATGGTCAGGGTTCCACCCGTAGAAGCAACCGCCTCTTCGATGGACTGTTTCAACTCATCTAACTCTAAGTCCAAGTTCAAAAGGATGGATATGGCCATCCCCTCCCCATCCCTAATCATTCCCAAAAGGAGGTGTTCGGTACCGATATAGTCATGCCTTAACCTTCCTGCCTCCTCTCTGGCGTACTGGATCACCCTTTTTACCCTCTCACTGAACATTCCATCCATCCTCTTCTCCTTTAGAAAGTTTCTTCCTCACTAAGGCAGCCCTCTCTAAATCCCTTTCTGGAGCATCGATTACTCGATTCAATCTCTTCTGGAGGTGGGCGGGTTGAGTCAATAGAAGCAACTGGTTTATGGTCAAAAGGGAGAGAGAACTTATTACCCCCATCCCTAAACCCAACCTGAGGGCAGAGAGAAGATTCATCACCTCCTGGGAGGTGAGAAGCCGCGCATTCCTCAGGATGCCGTAGGCACGCCAAATCTTGTCTTCAATCTGGTCCCGGGCATCCTTGATTAAGGTCTCCCTGGCCTTCTCCTCATAGGAGATGACCTGTTGGGTTATCCGCTCCAAGTTCTCGATTATCTCCTCCTCTGATCTGCCCAAGGTGGTTTGATTGGAAATCTGGAAAAGGTTCCCCAAGACATTGGTCCCTTCCCCATAGAAACCCCGTACCACAAAACCAACTTGAGAAACACCTTTAAGCACCTTGTTTATATCATTGGTCAACACCAATCCAGGAAGGTGAATGAGCACCGAGGCCCTGAGACCAGTACCCGTATTGGTGGGACAGGCGGTGAGGTAACCAAACCTTTCGGAGAATGAAAATTCCATCCCTCGACTAAGCTGATCATCTGTTTGGTCGGCAATCTCCCAGGCGGTTTGAGGTTGAAATCCCGACTTGATTACTTGGATACGAATATGGTCTTCCTCATTAACAATAATGCTCACCTCCTCCCCTTCACCCACAAAGAGCCCTCCCCCCTCCCTCTCCCGGCCAAACCCAGGGGAACTCAAATGTCTTTCCACTAAGAAATCCTTATCCAGGTCGGAGAGGCTATCCATCTGGAGGAAAAGGCCATCCTGGGAAGGCCAGAAATCTTTAACCCCCTCCCGCACAGTCACCAAAATCTGGTTTAACTGATCTTTGTTGGCATAATGGACAAAGGGGAATCCCTTCAGGTTGCGGGCTAACCTCACCCGGCTGGAGAGGACAAGATCGGGATGGGGACCACTTCCATCAAGCCAAGTGGCCAGTTTCTCCTTCAGGTCATTTAAGTTAAACATTTAACTCCCTTTGTTCAGCTCCCTTATCCTGTCCCTGAGCTCGGCCGCCTTCTCAAACTCCTCGCTCTCTATCGCCTTGCGCAAATCCTCCCGCAGTTTCCTTACCTCCCTCTTTAGTTCCATCTTTGGGGTCAGTTGGGGGGGTGATTTCCCCACATGCTGATTGCTCCCATGGATTCGGCGCAACAGGTCCTTTAACTGGGAGGAGAAGGTCTCATAGCAGATCCCACAACCAAGCTTGCCTATCTTCTGAAATTCGGCAAAGCTATGTCCACATCCCGGACAGAGGATTTCTGCCTTTTCACCTTCCACCTTATCTGATTTCTCCTTGGTCATTCCAGCAAAAAGGTCCCCCAAGGAGAACGAAACGTTGCTTATCGCTTCCTTCAGCCCTCTCTTCTCTGCACAATCGCGGCAGAGGTGGAGGACCGTTTTTTTGTTGTTCACTATCTGGGTAAACTTTATTGTTGCTGGGTTCTTGCCACAGTCATCGCAAAGCATTAACCCTTCTCCTCGACCAAAATTCCATCCTTGAGCCTGTAAACCCGATGGGCTCGATGAGCGAGCTCCTCATCGTGGGTAACCAGAATGAAGACTTGGCCATAGGTGCGATTAAGCTCCCAGATCAG
The DNA here is from genome assembly GCA_029932675.1 of bacterium. Classification (GTDB taxonomy): domain Bacteria; phylum SM23-81; class DAOVCL01; order DAOVCL01; family DAOVCL01; genus DAOVCL01. The sequence continues at coordinate 25,470 of JAOZPP010000026.1, read as the reverse complement.
ATCATGCAATTCCTCACTGCTCTTCTTATCAAGGTTCCCGGAGGGCTCATCGGCGAGGACCAACTTTGGCCGATTGGCCAAGGCCCTGGCCACTGCTAACCTCTGCTGTTCACCACCAGAGAGTTGGTTGGGAAACTGTTCAGAATGTTTTGCCAGATTCACCTCTTCTAAGAGCTCGTAGGCCCTCTTTCTGGCCACTGATAAGGGAAAACCCGCTATCAACTGAGGAAGAGCAACATTCTCCCACGCAGAGAATTCAGGCAATAGATGATGAAACTGAAAGATAAATCCCAGTTCCCTATTTCTGAACTCCGCCAATCTCTTCCCCCTATAGCCAAGGACGTTTTTGCCATTGATCTCCACTTCCCCCTGGTCGGGTCGATCCAAAGTTCCCAAAATGTGCAGGAGGGTACTCTTTCCCGCCCCAGAAGCCCCCACTACGGAAGCTATTTCCCCCTCCCCTACCTCCATCTCCACCCCTTTGAGAACAGGAAGAAACCCACTACCAGAGGTAAATCCCTTATATATGCCCTTTGCCCGCAAAGTCACCCCATCCCCTCAATCAGTGGTTTGATGGGTAGCAAGTAACATCTGTTTCCATTATCCTTCAATACCTGATCGCCTCCACTGGGACAAGCCTGGCTGCTTTATAAGCTGGATAGAGTGAGGCCAAGGTACATATTCCTAAGGAAGCTAAAACCACCAAGATGAAATCCAAGGGATGCATATCGATGGGCAAGGAGTTAATAAAATATATCTGGGAAGGCAAAGAAATAAACTTAAAGGTCTCCTGAGCCCAACAGAGGCCATATCCGATACCACTTCCCAGAACTGCCCCTACTGCTCCCACAACCAATCCCTCAATTAAGAAGATGTGCCTTATCCCCTGAGGGGTAGCCCCCATCGATTTCAGGATCCCTATCTCCTTTGTCTTCTCCATCACCACCATAATTAGGGTGCTGATGATGTTGAAGGCTGCTACCAGGATTATCAAACAGAGGATGAGAAACATAGACCATTTCTCGATCTTCATCCAGGAGAAGAGGTTTTTGTGCTGATGCATCCAGTCTACTGCATAGTAAGGAAAACCAAGATACTCGTCAAGTTCGTTGGCGATTCTCCCCGCCTGATAATAGTCTTTGGTCCTTATCTCCACCCCACTTACCCTGCCCTTTAAATTAAAAAGTTTTTGTGCCTTGTCAAGGGAAATCAGCGCCAATTGGGAATCATATTCATACATCCCTGTCTCGAAGATCCCGGTTACCTTAAACTTGGTAACCTTGGGCACCGAGAGGCCAGATTCCATCTCTTCCCCTTCCAGGCTGAAGAGGTTCACCTGATCTCCAACGGAGACCCTTAGCTCTTCGGCCAAGTCTGATCCCAGACAGATTCCGTTCCGGAGATCAAAAGCTCCGGATTTAATCTTCTCCCCTATGTTGGTAACCTCTACCTCCTTTTGGGGCAGAACCCCTCTCACCGCAATACCATCACTTGCTGTGGCCGAGGCGATCGCCGCCTTAAAAAAGATAAATGGTGAAGCGGCAACCACATCCTTAAATTTTTCCACCTTTTCAATGACCAGCGAATAATCGGCCATCCCCCCTCCCTCCATAGAATAAACTGTGATATGGGATGTGGTTCCGATGATGCGGGAACGAACTTCTGTCTCAAAACCATTCATCACCGAGAGAACTATCACCAGCGCTGCTACCCCCACCAAGACCCCTCCCACGGAGATCAAGGTTATCAGGGAGATGAATTTTGACCTCTTCCTGGCCGTAAGATACCTTTTGGCTATGTAGAATTCGTAGGACACTTAGTATACCTTCCACCGTTAAGGATGTTCCTTAGGGGGATAGACCATCAGCTCTGACCGCTCGTTTTCTCTTAAAGAAAATCGACCTTGCCTTTTGGGAAGCAAAGGGCCTGCGGCTCAGTTAATCGCGGATCTCCAAACCTGAGAGTGTGCAAATTCCTCAACTTCCTAATCTCTCCCTAATATCTTTTCGAACTCCTCTCTACTAATCCCAGCCTGTTTAAGCATTTTAGAAAAGAGCCATTTGGGGATAGTTTTGTTACCCTTGTGGCTAACTCGGATGTAGTACACGGTCCCATCTTCCAGGATCTTATGCCAGGTCTCGTGCTTCTTTGACCTAATGAGTGTGAACCCGATTTTCTTAAGGTCGTATGTATAGGTCACCGTATCTTACCTCAATCATCTCTCTGATCTCCCAATCTTCCTTTACATCGGCAATGTGGCGAACCAATGGAAGATGCTGTTTTCTATTCGGGCTTCGGGAGTAAGCATCGTAGTTTTTCATATAGTCCTTGCTATACTCCTTTATTGCTACGATGATGTCCTCCATCGCTTTCTCTGGAGTGTCCTGGGCGGTAGCAAGATCAAGATCTGGGCAGAAAGCGGTGTATTGGTCATCATCCCTGAAAATAACAACATCTAACCTCTTTTTCGGGATAAGAATAGCTGTATCTTTTTCTTTCATTAAAAGTTTCATAGTTTATAAACCTCCCTATGCTTACCTCTTTTAATTTCAGCCGTTGAGAGCATTATCTCCCTCAACGGATATTATCCTAACAACCATTCTCTATTTGGATTCACGATTTAGCTCAAGTCTTACTTTAAAAGAATCATCTGCCTCGTCTTCGTTATCTTTAACCTATCACCCATCACCTTCAACCTGCAGAAGTAGATTCCGCTGGCCAAGGAACCCACATCCCACCTGACAGTCTTGTATCCAGCTTTTTGCTCCCCATCAACCAAACCCGCCACCTTCTGGCCTAAGATGTTGAGGACATCGAGCTGGACATAGCAATCCCTCGGCAAGGCATATTTGATCTCGGTGGTAGAGTTAAAAGGATTAGGGTAGTTCTGGGAGAGAGGGAATTCATGGGGCAGAGAGAACGATTCACCGTGTTCTACACCTTCTTCACACACCACGGTTATGGTTGGAGTAGCTGAGGTAACCGTGGGATCCCAGGTTGCGGTATCCGGCTCAACGGAGGTTACCGTAGGATCGACAGTGTTTACACTGGGATAGATTGTATCGACCACAGGAGTAACAAACTCCCCCGAACAGGAATTCCCAGAAGCATCAAACTTAGCTAAGAGAAGATCACCATTACCTGCACCGTAACTCTCAGTGCCTCCAGCAACAACAAGCCCCCTATCGAAAACCTTTACTACAGAGCAACTCCAATTACGGCTGGTTCCCCCCAGAGTTTTGAAAAATTGGTTCTGGCTAAAAGCCGGCATAGCCACAACGCCTACCAAGACCATAGCTACAAAACAGAAAAACTTGCATGCCTTCATTTCAAAAACTTCCGCTTTTGAGGTTCACGGTTTTACTTTTTTACTCCTATCCGACTTTAGCCGAAGGCTCCCTGAAGCTCTGTCCACTCTCTTCTCTAGAGAAGAGCTGGTTATCTTTATATTCTCTGCCACTCTTCCTCATGTATCCCCGCTTGATGCGCTATGCGTTTAACTAAACCTGCCGTTATGTCCCCCTTATGTGGGTTAGGTATATGAAGTTTAAGTTCGCCTTTCTTCATAAACTGGTGTTTACCACCGGAGATGGGGCCTTCAAAACCGAATTTACGTAACTTCCTGATCAACTCCCTTCTTGAAATAGCCTTAAACATATCCGTTTATGCCACCTCTACCTTCAAATCTACACCGGAAATAACAGGAATTGAATCCCCGTCTTTTAACTTAAGAATGAGCCACTCCTCCAGAACTTCCTGTAACTCCTCCCTACATTTCTCTAAGGTTTTTCCTGAAGCCCAAACACCTGGACAAGGGGGGATTTCCCCGTAATAATTTCCATCATCCATTATCTCATAGCGTGCAGCATTCATAGCGGCGCTTATATACTTGGTTAACACTTTTACCTCCATTCTCAAATCATAATTACCGGCCCTCCAGATCCCTGCACGAGACAGAGGCGAGGTGGCGGAAGCCCCCTTCTGCCACCCGCACGGCTAACTCAGGGGATCTGACTATGCAACCATTTGGTGTAGTCTGTGCGCTTTCCTTGGACAGATCTAAGAACCAGTTTCTGCTATGGTTATTGAGAAAACCTATTCCTCTGGCCGAAGTTGGGGGAAGAGGATCACATCCCTTATCGAGGGTTGATCGGTGAAGAGCATCACCAGTCGATCAATGCCAATACCCAGTCCTCCAGTGGGGGGCATCCCATATTCCAAGGCACTGAGAAAGTCCTCATCTATCTTTGTTTCTCCTCCTCTCTCGGCGGCCTGTGCCTGGAACCTCTTTCTCTGTTCCAAAGGGTCGTTTAACTCTGAGAAGGCGTTCCCTAACTCTAAGCCACAGATGAAAAGCTCAAACCTCTCTACTACCCCAGGCTTGCTCCGATGGGACTTGGCGAGAGGAGAGATCTCCTGTGGATAGTCAATTAAAAAGGTTGGTTGCTGCAGTTTAGGCTCCACCAACTGGTCTAATAGCTTCTCGATCAGTTTCCCCCTGCCCGAAATCTCCGTGGTATCGATTCCTTGGGAACCACAGAGCTCCCTCAGCTCCCCCTCAGATGCCAACCCTATATCCACCCCTCCCCATTCTAAGAGGGAATCCCTTACCGAAATCCTCCTCCACGGTGGGCTCAGGTCTATCTCCTCTCCCTGATAGCTAAGCCGGGTGGAACCATTGAGGAACTGGGCTAACCCAGTGATCATCTCCTCGGTAAGCTCCATTATGTCCTGGTAATCCGCATACGCCTGATAGAGTTCCAATTGGGTGAATTCTGGGTTATGGGTGCGATCCATACCCTCATTTCTAAAATCCTTACCAAATTCATAGACCATCTCAAACCCACCCACTATCAACCTCTTCAGATAGAGCTCATCTGCTATCCTCAAAAAGAGGGTTTGATCAAGGGCCTGATGATGGGTAAGAAATGGCTGGGCAAAGGCGCCTCCATAAAGTGGTTGGAGGATGGGGGTTTCCACTTCCCAGAAACCCTTTTTATCCAAGAAACTCCTCAGGAATCGAATTATCTCCGTCCTTTTTTCAAAAACGGCCCTTGTTTGGGGATTGGCTATCAGGTCCAAATACCTCTCCCTATATCTAAGTTCCTTATCCTTTAAACCATGCCACTTCTCCGGCAAAGGCCGCAGGGATTTGGAGAGAAGCTTAAACTCCTCCACCTTTAGGGTTGGCTCACCTGTCTTTGTCCTGAAGAGTCTTCCCTTTACGCCCAGAAAGTCTCCCACATCCAGAAGTTTAAAAAGGGAATATACACTTTCCCCAACCTCATCCTGGCGGATGTAGATCTGGATCTTCAACCTCCCATTGGTGAGATGGGCAAAGCTCGTCTTCCCATGGCCACGGAGGGAGATCAGTCTCCCTGCCAGGGTCACGGTTTCCTCGGCGGCAGAGAGGGCATCGAACCGCTCGATAACGGCCTCAAAGGAATGGGTCCTCTCAAATCGATAAGGGTAGGGGTCTATCCCCAAGGATTTGATCTTCTCCAATTTTCCCCTTCTTGCCTGTAAAAGATAGCTTTCCTCTTTCAATTTCCTCCTCAGCTAAACTTTTTTGACAGGATAACCGAATTCACAAGATCATATTTCAAATTATTTTTGGTGTTTACTGTCGACAATCTAGTTTATCTTGTCAACCTCGTCTAAAAATTGTTAGGCTGTGGATGGCTTTCTTAACCAAGCTTCAATAAACTCATCGATCTCCCCATCCATTACCGCCTGCACATCCCCCTTCTCCAAACCGGTGCGGTGGTCCTTAACCAAACTGTAAGGATGGAAGACATAGGATCTAATCTGGCTCCCCCATTCTATCTTCTTCTTCTCACTCTCCTTGCTGCTTTTCTCTGCCTCCTCTTTCTCCTGATAGTATCTGTACAGCCTGGCCCTTAAGACCTTTAGTGCGTTCTCCCTGTTGCGGTGTTGCGACCTCTCCGATTGACACTGGACTACAATACCTGTAGGCAGATGGGTAATCCTCACCGCCGAGGAGACCTTGTTCACATGTTGCCCCCCAGCACCACTTGCCCGAAAGGTATCTATCTTCAAGTCAGAGTCCTCTATCTTTATCTCCAGGGAATCCTCTACTTCAGGATAGACCCAGACAGAGGCGAAGGAGGTATGTCTGCGACGATTAGCATCGAAAGGGGAGATACGCACCAGCCTGTGTACCCCGGATTCAGCTTTGAGATAACCATAAGCATACTCTCCTTTAGCCTCTATGGTAACGCTTTTTATCCCTGCTTCATCTCCTGGTTGAAGATCCAAAATAGAGGTTTGATAGCCCTTCCTTTCCATCCACCTCAGATACATCCTCATCAACATCTGTGCCCAATCCTGAGATTCAGTCCCCCCTGCTCCTGGGTGGATGGTAAGCAGGGCGTCCTTAGGGTCATCTTCTCCCCCTAAGAGAAAATCTATCTCCATCTTCCCAATGAGCTCCCCGAACCCCTGCAACCCCTCCTCAACCTCCTTAGCCGTGGATTCATCTTTCTCCTCTTCGGCCAGTTGGAGGAGAAGGGATAACTCTTCCAGTTCCGCATTTACCCTCTCCCACCTCTCGATCAACCCCTTGATCGATTTTATGCGCGCCAAAACCTTATGTGCCGAATTTGGATCATCCCAGAAGCCAGGCTCTCCCAGCCTACGTTCTAACCCCGCGACCTCCGATTTCTTCCCCTCCAGGTCAAAGATACCCCCTGAGGCTAGAGAGCCTTTTAGTATAATCTTGGAGTCTCTCCTCTAAATCCTCAAACATCTCTCCTCCCATTTGATATAATATACAATCTGCCCAGCTACTAAGCAAATCCTTTTTCTTTATCAATTGACAATAAGGAGGAGAACCCTTATCTTAATGTCTCGGAATTTCTTAGAGATCCCGCAAGGTGGGGGATGTTTGGAAGGGGGTAAGCCGCGCTGGCGCAGGATTGCGGAGAAGTGAGTGACTGCAGGGAGCTAAGCTCTCCCTCGGTTGATAAGGGATCAAAAACAGATGAAGAAGGCTTGAGCCAATGGGTGAACTCAGTACAAGGATAGAGGAAATCCTCCCTCTGGTGCAGAGGCCCTCCCGTTACACGGGGGGTGAGCTTAATCAGATCAGGAAGGATCCCAAGGAAGTAGAGGTCAAGGTCGCCTTGGCTTTTCCCGATCTTTATGAAGTGGGGATGTCCCATCTCGGACTGAAGATCCTCTACCACATCCTCAATGGGCGGGAAGATACCCTGGCAGAAAGGTCCTATACCCCCTGGTGGGATATGGAAGAAAAGCTGAGGGAGAGGGGTATCCCCCTCTTCAGCCTGGAATCTCGCACCCCGCTCAAGGAGTTTGACATAATTGGATTCTCCCTGCAGTATGAGCTGAACTACACAAATATTCTGAATATGCTTGACTTAGCCCGCATTCCCCTCTTCTCCGCTCAGAGGGGAGATGAGGAACCCCTTATCCTTGCCGGCGGCCCTTGTAGCTTCAATCCGGAGCCTTTGGCTGATTTCATCGATGCCTTCGTTATTGGAGATGGGGAAGAGGTTATTGGGGAGATAGTAGAAGTAGTTAAAACCAATCCGGAGAGGAGCGCTCTACTCTTAGCTCTCTCCCAGATCCCTGGGGTCTATGTCCCCTCCCTCTACGCGAGCGAAAACCATAGGTTAAAGCCTCGGCGAAGGGATGTTCCCCCTCTAATCAAGGCGCGCAAGGTAAAAGAACTCCTCCCGGAGTTCTATCCCTTTAAGCCAATTACCCCCTATATGGAGATAGTCCACGATAGGGCCACGGTGGAGATTATGCGGGGTTGCACCCGCGGATGTAGGTTCTGTAATGCAGGGATAGTCTACCGTCCAGTGAGGGAAAGGAAGATAGATGACCTCCTCCAGGAGGCCCTTCAAAAGATCGGGCATTCAGGCTGGGATGAGGTCTCGTTCGTCTCCCTCTCCTCTCCAGATTACACCAACCTCCTCCCCCTCTTAGAGAGATTCCATAGCCTTCCCCCAACCAAGGTAGCCACATCGATACCCTCTATGAGGCCGGATACATTCTCTCCCTCCCTGGCTGGGTGGTTGAAAAGGGTGCGAAAGAGCAGTTTAACCTTTGCCCCTGAGGCTGGGACGGAGAGGTTAAGAAGGGTGATCAACAAGGAGATCTCTGAGGTGGAGCTCTTTCGGGCGGTGGAGATAGCCTACCAAGAGGGGTGGAACTTAATTAAGCTCTACTTCATGATTGGCCTTCCCACTGAAAGGGAGGAGGACATTAGAGCGATCTGGAGGATGGTCCGGGAGGTTTCCCGAATTGGGAAAAGGTTTGGAGGAAAGAGGGTGAACATATCCCTCTCCCCCTTTGTCCCCAAACCCCATACCCCCTTTCAATGGGAGAGACAGAGCACCCCGGAAGAGGTATGGTCAAAGATCGACGTCTTGATCTCTCCCCCTATCAAGGGAGCACACTTTAAATGGAGGGATCCGGAGACCGCCCAGTTAGAGGGGATACTGGGCAGGGGGGACAGGAGATTGGGTAGAGTAATCCATCGGGCTTGGAAAAAGGGGGCGAGGCTTGACTCCTGGAGCGAGAAGTTCCAACCCAGGCTCTGGGAGGAGGCCTTTGAGGAGGAAGGGATTGACCCCACTTCTTATTTGAAAGAGGTAGACCCTCGATCCCCCCTGCCCTGGGATCACATCCATAGCGGGGTGACAAAGGAGTTCCTTCTCCGAGAGAGGGAAAAATCAAGGAGGGAGGAACCTACCCCAGATTGTCGTCAGGCGGGGTGTCAGGATCGGTGTGGGGTCTGTGAAAAGGGACTTGCTCCGCGGATCGATTCCCCAGCAGGGGGTGGGCCAATTAAGTTAGGGTTCGGTCGCGGGAGAAAAAGGAAAGCTCAATCAGCTCCTCTACAGAGGTTCAGATACAGGCTAAAATACAACAAGGGGAAAGAGCTACGGTTTATCTCCCATCTTGACCTGATGAGGGCTTTTATCAGGGCCTTGGGCCGTTCCCAGATACCCATCTCCTTCTCCGAGGGGTACCATCCCCACCCCAAGCTGGCCTCCGGTCCCCCCCTCCCCCTTGGCTACACCTCGCGCGCAGAATACCTGGATATGGAGCTTAACAAGCCATTTGTCGGAGATATAGTCAGCTTTTTAAACAATTATCTTCCTCCAGGCTTATGGGTGGCGCAGGTTAAACCAATTTTGCCCAAAACCCGTTCCCTGAATTCATTGATCGAATATGGGGAGTATCTGGTTGAGCTTCCTCCTATGAAAATCCGGGGCCTGGAGAAAAAAGCTAAAGGCCTGAGGGATAATTTTGCCGGCATTGAAGAATCTTCCCTCACCAACCCGTACCAACTGAGGATACTCCTCAAGATAGGAGGACAAAATCATATAAAATTGAAGGAGATTTTGGAAACTGGATTAGGCCTTAGCCCAGACGAGATAGCCTTAGCCAGGATAGAGAGAATCGGCCTCTACGCCAAAAGGGGAGGCAAGTTCCTCTCCCCAATGGAGGTGGAAGATTAGGGAAGAACACCTAAGGGAGGTGGATTGAAGGCCAATCCTTTAATCAGCAATTAGCCCTGCTGAAGAAGGAGGGGCAACCAATAAAATCGCTGGTTGCCCCTCTTGAACTTAGTTAGCTATGCCCGTAAAGTCCTGAATAGATCGGGCTATCTTATCAACATTAGCTTCCCAGATCTAATAAAACTTCTCCCCTCTCCTCCCCCTGGGACGGAGTGCTCACCTCCAGGCCCAATGCGCAACTGGTAAATATATACCCCAGAACTCACCTCCCGCCCCTGATCATCCCTGCCATCCCAGAGGATCTTATATTCCCCTAATGGTTTGAATTCATCAACCAAGCTCTTAACCCTTTGACCAAGGAGGTTGTAAACTGTAAGGGTGACATAGCCGGGCTGTGTTAGGCTATAACTGATAACAGTGGTAGAGTTAAAGGGGGTGGGGTAGCTCCTTAGGCCAAAATCCTCCTTATCGAAAAGCTGCTCTAACATAGAAACTATGGTTTGTTTCCCCAGGATCTGGGCTAATTGTAAGGCATCGACCTCCCCAGAGTTACGACTCCCCCCATAAGCAAATCTCCCATGAGCTAAGTAGTGAAGCCCGATTATGGGAAAGCTGATCTCCTTGGCCTCCAGTGGATTCACAATACGAACGTCACCCATATTCATCAGAATCCCACAGATATCACAGGTCTCCATCCCATCCTCTTCCCAGTATTCAATGTAGATTGAATCATTTGGTGGCTCCTCGGGCCAAACCACCACTGGCAACTGTGAAATTGCCTTAATTAGCTCCTCCGCTACTTCAGCCCCATCGACCAATTGATCCCCATCAGTATCAGGGTTGTTTGGCTGGGTGCCAAAGTCATCCTCGTAACCATCGTTCAAACCATCGACATCCTCGTCATTGGGGGTAACTATGGAATAATGGGTGGTGTCATAATGGGCCAGCACCTCCTTCAGTAATCCCACATCGATCCTGCCTGAATTGTAGGTTCCATCGAAGGAAAAGCTACCGTTTTCCAGGAAATGAAGCCCCATATAGGGTATTTGAATGGATAACCCCCGCATCGGGTTGATGACCTCTACAAATCCCATATTCATTACTGCACCGCAGACCTGACACGTCTCCATCCCATAGGCTGGGTGCTCAATTATGTAACAGGTGGAATCTGGGGCAGTAAAGAGAGAGACTATAGGCAAGGAATCGATGATCGCTTTGAACTCCAGGGCCTTGGCCGGTCCAGCTAAGCTATCTAAGGGGAAATAATTCAGATGGGTCCCCAAGAGCACCTCTTCAGGGTAGGTTAGATAATCATTATCTGGATCACCTGCTCCGAGGGGAAGCCAGTGGGGGTCTTCCCCCCTAACATGGGTTGGTACAACCGAGACAAGGAGGGATAGCGCGGCGGCAGGCACTAAGGTCCTCAGTAAACCTCTGTTTGATATAGCTTGCTCGGTAAATATGCCTTTACACTCTTTGTGGACCTTCTCATAATAGGGAAGAAGTGAAGGGGTTATCCTACACTCCGGACACACCCAATGGAAGAGGATCTCCTGGCCGTTACCCCCATACCTGTTCTTGGTATAGCCATTTTCCGCGAAATTGTGGGTGCAACAGCTTGGATACCCAAATAAGAACCCCTCAGTAATTATGGTCTCATAATCCTTCTTAATGGGTCTCTTATCATAACGGTTTTTGTAAAAGTCCAGATAATTAGAGGAGTTGCTAAAGATGAGTTCATCAGTTGTGCCACCGTTTAAAAGCCTCCTCTCCACTACCTCAGTCTTCAAGCCCAGATACCGCAATGCCCTTATCTTCCGAGCGGTAACCCCCGCCTCCCAGCGGCTCAAGGGTTTTACACCCCTTTTGGTGAGCAACGCTAAATAGCTTAAATCAAAGCCCAATCGCTTAAAAGGTTTCATACCACACCTCCTTGAGGGGGGTAGAGGGTAGATCTTAAATTCACCCAGTTACTTTAAAATAGCAGATATAGTTTGATCTGTCAAGATCTTTCCTCCTCCTCAAAGAATAGAAATTGCGATTCTTACTGCCCATTGAGGAGCAATTTTGAGGGTTAATCACCCAGCTTCTCCTTCAGAACTCTGTTTACCAACTGAGGGTTGGCCTTTCCTCTGGTCTTCTTCATCACCTGGCCGACGAAGTAGTGGAAGAGCCCAATCTTTCCCGCTCGATACTTAGCAAGGTTCTCCTTCTCCTCCCGAAGAACTTCTCCTATGGCCGAGGAGATCTCCCTTTCATCCTGAACTTGCACCATACCCCTCTCCTCTACTATCCTCTTCGGCTTCTCCCCCGTCTCGACCATCTGGGCAAATACTTCCTTAGCAATCCTTTCCGATATAACCCCTTGGTCGATGAGCCTGAAAAGTCCAACCAAATCAGACGGCCTCACCTTAAACTCCTCAGGTCCCCACCTCCTCTGGTTGAGCTCCCTAAGCAACTCCCTTATAATCCAGTTGGCCACGATCTTCGGTCTGTTATATAACCGTAAGCATCCCTCATAGTAGTCGGCAAGCTGACGAGTAGAGACCAAGATCCTCACGTCATCAGCTCTCAGACCATATTGATTCATAAACCTTTCCCGCCTCTGGGAGGGAAGTTCAGGCAGGCTTTCCCTTATCTGCTCAATCCATTTTTTCCCTATCTGTAGATGGACAAGGTCTGGCTCAGGAAAGTATCTGTAATCATAGGCCTCCTCCTTCTTACGGGCAGGAAGGGCCGCCTGCGCCCTGGCATCCCACTGGAGGGTCTCTTGCCTCACCCCTTTGCCTGACCGAAGAAGTGCGTGCTGCCTGGAGATCTCAAATCGCAGGGTCCTCTCCACACCTTTGAAGGAATTCAGGTTCTTGGCCTCAGTCCTTGTGCCCAATTTGGTTGCTCCCCGCGGCCTTAGAGAGACATTTACATCACAGCGAAAGGAACCTTTTTCCAAATCCCCATCGGATATCTCCAACCATTGCACCAATTGCCTCAGGGTCTCCAAGTAAATGCGCGCCTCTTCTGGAGAACGCATATCCGGGTAGCTGACTACTTCCAAGAGGGGAATCCCACAACGGTTGAGGTCAATGAATGTCTCCCCTCCAGTTGGCCCTTCCTCTAAATGGAGGGACTTCCCTGCATCCTCCTCCAGTTGGATTCTCTCAATCCTTACCCTCTTTTTTCTCCCGCCATCCAAACAAATTTCCAGCCCACCATCCTTAGCCAAGGGCTTTTCATACTGGGTTATCTGATACCCCTTAGGCAAATCGGGGTAGAAGTAGTTCTTTCGGGAAAAGCTACACTCAGGGAGAATCCTGCATCCAGTGGCCAGGGCCAACCTCATCCCATACTCCACCGCCCTTCTATTCACCACAGGGAGAACCCCGGGGAGCCCCAAGCATATGGCACAAGTTTGGCTGTTTGGAGGGGCACCAAACTGGGTGGAGCAGCCACAGAAGAGCTTTGAGGAGGTCAAAAGCTGGATATGAACCTCCAATCCAATTACTGGCTCATAATCCATCTCTCCCCTTCGAAGCAACTTGCTCATAAATAGAGGCCAACCCAAGGATCTGGCTCTCCCCCAATGGGGGGCCTATTATCTGCATACCAATAGGAAGCCCCTCCCGTGTCATTCCACAAGGAATCGATAGGCTAGGCAGGCCGGCCAGGTTGGCCGGGACGGTGAAGCTATCAGAGAGATACATAAGCAGAGGGTCATCCATCTTTTCCCCTAACTTAAAAGCAGGAGTCGGTGAGGTAGGGGTCACCAGAAGATCACATCTACAGAAGGCTTCCTCAAAATCCTTTCTGATCAGGGTGCGCGCCTTTTGCGCTTGCAGGTAGTAAGCATCGTAGTAGCCAGAGGAGAGGACATAGGTCCCCAACATTATCCTCCTCTTTACCTCATCGCCGAAGCCCTCGTTCCTCGTCCGGCTATACATATCTAAAAGCACCCTGGTTCCTTGAGCCCGATAGCCATATCTTGCCCCATCGTAACGGGCCAAATTGGAGGAGGCTTCTGCATCAGCTATGATGTAATAAGTAGCAATGGCACTGGTGGTGTGAGGCAAATTGACCCTCTCTACTTCTACACCTTCAAGGGTTAATTGATTTACGGCCCTAAGCACCGCCTCCTTGACCTGAGGATCAACCTCTGGGGAAAAGTATTCCTCAGGAAGACCAACCCTCAACCCCTTGATCCCCTTCTTCATCTCCAGGACGAGATCGGGCAGATGTTGATCGATGGAGGTAGAATCCTGGGGATCGTATCCAGCGATAACTTCCAAAAGGAGAGCACAGTCCTCTACATCCCTGGTCAGGACACCTATCTGATCTAAGGAGGAGGCAAAGGCGACCAACCCAAATCGGGAGACCAACCCATAGGTAGGCTTGAGGCCCACAACCCCACAGAAGGAGGCGGGAAGCCGCACAGAGCCACCGGTGTCTGAACCCAAGGCCATAGGGGCTTCCCCAGCGCTCACCGCTGCTGCTGATCCACCGCTTGAGCCACCGGAGACCCTTTGTGAATCAAAGGGATTCTTTACCGGGCCAAAGAAGGAATTCTCATTGGAGGAACCCATAGCAAACTCATCCATATTGGTCTTCCCGATGATGATCGCCCCTTCCTCCTTCAGCCTCCTCACTACGGTGGCATCATAGGGGGGGACAAAATTGGAGAGCATCCGGGAACCACAGGTCATCCTCTTGCCTTGAACACAGATGTTGTCCTTTATGGCTATAGGAACCCCGGCCAGCCTCCCCACCCTCTCCCCTTTTGCCCGTAGTTTGTCAACCTCCCTCGCTTGGGTGAGGGAATCCTGGGAGAAGAGGGTAATAAAGGCATTCAGATCGCCCTCCACTTCCTCCACCCTATGCAAAAAAGAGGAGACGACCTCCTCGGCGGAAACCTCTCCTCTCCCTAAGAGTGCAAGCAGACTATGAGCTGGTAGCAAATGGAGCTTCAAATTCCCTTATCCGTAAACCTCAATAAACTTATCAAAAGTCCTATCATAGGTCTTCTCCACTCCATCCGGAAAGCAACAAGCGGGAAGTTCTTTCCTCTTTAGGTGGTATCTGATACAGGAACAACAGTTGCCCTTGTGGGGACAACCAGGGTAGGTGCAGTTGCAGAATTTTAGGTTCTCATCATAGTTTTCGCAGTTGACTGCCATCTCTCCTCCCTATGGCTGAAGGGTTATCTCTCCATCATATAGCTTTATTGCTGGATTGGGTGGGCAAGTATTGGCTGGATAAGCACTTGATGCGCAATATAAAGTAGCAGCAGGGTCACTGATTGTATTTTCTCTGTAAGGGAATTCCGTAAAAAAACCAAGGTGAATAGGGAGGCCATCCCAGTCAGGGCTGAGCCAGAAGGTAAATAAGGCTAGAGTATCTGCTTCCTCACTGGCCCTCATCGGGGGACTATTACCGGCCATTCCAAACACGATGACCTTGGTGGAGTCATCCACAGATTCCAAATGGACACTAAAACTATCGAAGTAGAACCTGCTTCCATCTACAAAGTAACCTCCTTGCTCTATATGGAAGGAGTCCACTGGGAGATTCTCCCACTTTAAGACAGCAGTATAGCCAGCCACAGGGGCACACCTAATAAGGGTAAGAGGAATAGTTACTACCCCCCCTGGTAATCCAGAACCATCTCCCATCTGCAAGTAGAAGCAATAGTCACCACCCTTGGTGAGCGCAGAGGTGGGGTCGCTTGCCCCCAGAAGGCTATCCGCGCCGGCAACGTAGACCCTGTAGTAATATCGGACCCCTTCTGCCAACCCTTTATCGCAAAAGGTCGTATCATAAGCGGTGGTGTCGGTGTGCAGAAGAGGGGAGGTGGTATCCACTTGGGTAGTGGTTGAACGGTAAAGCAGGTAGGATTTAAAGTCTGAGCCCCTATAGGGGCTCCAGGAGATGAGCAGAGAGCGCCCGGTGATATGAGATGGAGGGTAGAGGTTGACTGCCGGAGAGAACGGGGGGGGATTCCCATCGTGGTTCGTCCCCTTCTTTTTTGCACACCCAAGGAGAAGAAGGGGTATAAGAAAAAAGTAGATGGGTTTCACTTTGGAGAGGCAAACACATCCCATGCCCCCAGATGCTCCTTATACTTGCTCTTCCCTAAGTTGTAAGGGGGCCTTCCGGATGATCCGGGAGGTAGTTGGACATCGTAATTGGCCTTCAGATTAACCCCCCTGAGGCTCTCTATCTTTTCGCGGGGGATTATGTAGAAGAGATAATTCTTCTTCCCTCTATCCAAGACGAAGACATAAAAGTCGCATTCCCGGGGCGAGACGTGAAAACGGTAGTAGATCTGAGGTTCTCTCCCTTTGGTGTTATAGAAAACCCTTTTGGTCTTTGTCCCAGAGACGATAACCCGGTAACCATTAATATAAAGTCCCACATAAGAGGAAGTGTTACCTATAAGTTTTACCTCCAACCCCCTCTGCATCGCCTCCTCCCTCACCACCTTAGTATAAAATATCCTTCTCCAAGCACTCCCTCCTTTGCGGTACAATTCCAACTTTCCCTCTAAGGTGTTCGTCCTCCTCTCTATCGCCAGAGTAGTCCTCTCCTTCCGTATCTTAGAATAGGGTTCATCATAGAGGTCATTGTATAATTGCCAAGCATTCTGCCGAGAGAAACCAAAATGGTTCCCTATCTGCTGAAGAGTATTACGCCTCTCTACCATCTTTCTGAATTGAGCTATCCCCCCCTTGGATTTGAACTTACGGTTGAACCTCTCTATCTTTTTCTTTACATTTTTTACCAACCTTACCTCCTTGATGGTGTAATTATACCAAAAAATTATGCCTCTGTCAAGGTCTTTTTAACTCCAATTTTTAGAAAAATGATGGCTTGACTTTAAAAATTTAAAAGATATATTCCTCTAATTCAGGGAGACTTTAGTTGCTAAGGGTTTCTCAGCCCAGTTCATTGGATCCCAATTGGCAAATATCGACCTACAAGGTAATTTTAGTTCCTTAGAAGAGATGAGATTTGGATCAATAATAGTGGGAGTTTGGCTCTTTCTTCCCCTCCACCCTGCCCCTGCTGCTCAACTCCCGCAAAGGCTGGCAAGGTTAGAGAGGGATGCGGAGGAGGCCTTCATCTGGGGGGATTATCAAAGGGCCAAAGGGGATTACCTCGATCTTATCTCCCTCTGGGCAGATCCAGAGCTTCTGATAAGATGGAGGCAAAGGTTAGCCCGTTGCTATGAGAAGCTCGGCCAGGGAGGAGAAGCGATCAGAGCTTATCAGCTTCTCCTCTACCATCTCCCCCAAGCAGAAGAGGCCAAATGGGCTTTGGCCAGATTATACCTGAAGGAGGGGAACTACCGCGCCGCTACAGCGTGGCTGGCTGCCTGTGGGGAGAAGGGGGTTGCTCTCCACTTCCTAATGGGATACTCATTCACTAAATTAGGGGAGTGGCGAAAGGCAATAGATCATTTGAAAACCCTCAACAGGGATTACCCCCTTTACGATTATGCCCTTTATCTTCTTGGGAAATGCTACCTCAATTTGGGGGAACCAGCAAACTCTGTTCATCTCCTCTCCCAGGTCCCAGAGCAGAGCAGCCTCTACCGGAGATCTCAGAGACTGATAGTAAAAGCTCACATCCAGTTAGGGAATTTCCCCCAGGCCCTGGACATAATTAAGAACTGGGGGGACAACATCGACTTCCTATTACAGGCTGGGGAAATTTATGAATCGATGGGAAAGACCTCCACAGCCTTGAACCACTACATTAGGGCAATTCAATCCTTCCCTCAGAATCCCCTTGCCTGTAAGGTAGTAGAGAAAATTAAGAGAATAAAAGGGGAAAGACTCAACCCTCTGGAGAGATTCCTTATAGGCAGGGTCTACTTCCACAAAAGGAAGTGGAGGGAAGCCATCGAGCAATTTGAGGCCTACCTAAATTCCCACCCAAGAGGAAGATGGGCAGATGAAGCTACCTTCCTGAAAGCGAGCTCACTCTTCAGGCTGGGTGAATATTTACCCTCTCGGTCAACCTATCTATCTGTAATTGCAAGATTTCCCCAAAGTCCTTTCGCCATCAAATCCAAAATCAAGGTTGCCCTATGTGATTGGAAACTGGGAAACTTGCATGATGCCTTTTGGAGGTTCCGGGACTTCTCCCTCCGCTACCCAAAGGAAGCTGAGGCGGAGAAGGCACTATTCTTGGCTGGAAGGGTCTTGGAGGAAAGCGGGGACTACCCCGGGGCAGCCACTCAATATTTGATGGCCCAAACCCATTATCCTCAAGGGAGGCTGGCAGATCAATCCTTGTGGAGGGCTGCCTTCTGCTATTACCAAACCGAAGATTGGCTCAGATCCCTTTCATTGCTGAGACGGTTCTCCCAGCTCTATGGACAAAGCCCTTTTTTGAAGACCACCCTCTACTGGAGATTCAAGATCTATCAAAGGATGGGCAAGATCAATCAAGCGAAGAGGGTGCTGAAAGAATTGGCCCAGGAGTATCCCTATTCCTATTATGGCTTAAAGGCTAAATCCCTCCTTAGTGGGAGGGATGAATTCACTCCCTTCATCAGTTCATCCTCCGGATTGATGATAAAGGTCAAAAGGTTCAGGGAAATAGTCAGGGAGAGATCCCACTTCGCCCATTGGGTAAGGAGAAATTTCCGCCTCAGTGGTTCTCCGTCCTTAGAGGAAAATCCCCACTTCCAAAAGGGAAGGCTCTTGGCAAATCTTGGGTTGATAAAGGAAGCCAAAGCGGAGTTTACCTGGGTGGAAAAGGCTGAATGGGGAGATCCTTTAGCACTTTCTAACCTTTTGAGTTTATATTCCCAATTTGGTTGGAACTTAAGAGGCCATAAGGTCGCCTCTTGGATAGAGAGCTGGGCTCAGAAAAATGGGCAAAATGACCTCCCCCCTTATCTTCACCGCTGGCTCTACCCAGTTCATCTCTTAGATGAAGTCTGGCAGCGATGCCACAGAGCTAATCTGGACCCTCTCTTCGTCTTAGCCCTGATTAGGAGGGAGAGCAGGTTTGACCCTGCTGCCACTTCAAGATCTGGGGCACTGGGTCTAATGCAGATTATGCCCTCCACAGGGAAGGAAGTGGCCCATTCTCTGGGAAGGATGCATACTTCCCCTGAGGAACTTTACCAGATGGATCTCAATTTAGACCTGGGAATCCGCTACCTGCTCCAACAGTTGCATCGTTTTGGCGGAAGACCGGAGATGGCCTTGGCCGCCTACAATGGAGGACCAACCAACGTGCTCAGGTGGAAGAGGGGACTAAAGGAACCCCTGGATATAGACTGCTTTGTAGAAAGGATAGATTACAGCCAGACAAGGGCTTACCTGAAGATGGTCCTCAAGGATTATGTGAGATATAAACAGATCTGGAGGGAAAGGTAGGGGCTTAGCAGAGCGAAAGAATCTTCTACTGGACCCAGGAGGACTCCGCTCTGCCCCGGCCAACCATACCTTCTCTTTGCCAAAGCTCACCAGGGGTGGAGGTCCTAAGCCAATGACGAAAGGTCAAACCCAAAGAATCAGACGAGCGGGGAGCTACAATAGCCTCCTATTGCACCACTCGTTCAGTGATCACTGCCTGGGCTACGTTAACGTAAAAGGAGCATCTTTCGTGTCCTTACCACCTCTAACCTATCCCCTTTCACCCATAACTTGCAGAAGTAGATCCCGCTGGACATCTCCTTCCCATCGCTATCTCTCCCATTCCAAGTAACCTGATGGTCTCCTGCTCTCTGTTCCCCATCAACTAAGGTAATTACTTCCTCTCCCAAGATGTTGTATATCTTCAGGGTGGTGTGGAGCGGACTGACCGCTGACCTATGCTCGGAATGGCACAACTGGTAGCTGATCACTGTCGTTGAGTTGAAGGGGTTAGGGTAGTTCTGAGAGAGGGAAAAGGGTTCGGGAAGAGTTCCCCCTTTATCTTCCCGACCAATGCCACTTGGTCTGGTCAACCATTCAATGGCGTTCTTCATAAATCCCCTTCTCAGGCTATCAGAACCTATGGCCTCAAACCCAAAGCCGAGGTAGATGGCCTTGTATTTATCATTAACAAACTTAACCCCTGCCGTAGCCTTGCCGGAACCGGAGTACCCCTCGTAGGTGAATATCGAGCTAGCCCCCAACCAGGTGTTTGGCTCCACCCTATCCGGGTATCTCTGGTTACCAGCGCCTGTTCCACCTTCTAAGTTGAATCTCATCCCCATAGTCATAGAATCGGTTTCCACCCCTGATACCCAAAGATTGGCTAAGTCCACATCACCCTTCTGGTATATCCAAAAGTTCTCCAGAAAGAATACGGGATCATCCTGATAGATCTCCTGTCCAGAGAGAAAGATATTGCCCCCTGCATCCTGCAGAAAAGATCGTATACAATCCTTCTCCTCCTGGGTTAATCCAGCTTTGTCCCCGGTTAGCCAGATGACCACCCCGTCGGCATATTGGCTCATAATGGTATCACTGGGAATACCATAAAGGTAGACGCTCCAAAGATCATAAGGGAGACCCTCAGCCTCTAAGGCAGTGGTATAGTAAATCTCATAAGGTTTGCGAGTAGGTCCCCAGTTAGGGCAGTTGTAATTGTCATCATCAACAACCAAAATATCTGCTGTCTTTTCAAAGCGCTTTGTGGTAAAGCCACAGACATTAGCCCAACTTTTCTCATTGCCTAATCGGTCTTTAGCCGTAACGCTTACGGTATAATCACTTTCTTTATCTGGTGGATTCCTCCAGATTCCTTTACAGAATCCCCCCTTGCCCACCGGGAGATCAAGGCTATCCAAGATCTCACCTTCCTTACCTCCGATTTGGGCGGTAACCTTTGAGACCCCAGACGGGTCTCCCACATAGACGGAAATGGTATCCTCCGTCCCTGGAGCCGAGTAAACTGGCCTTACCGCAGAAAGCCAACAATTGACCTCCGGTGGATCATCATCGAAATAGACATATCCCCTTTGATAGAACGAAATTGCCGAATCCACATTGGCTATGAACTCATCATAAGTTGAGCCCACAGCAATAGCGAGGGTTATCTCTATCTCCTCTCCCGGGGCTAAAGTGTGGTATGGCCCACTGCAAATAAGGAATCTAACATCACAAGGGATAGTCAAGACCTCAAATATCTCATCGGGTTGGTTATCATTAGGGATGTTTATACCAGTAAGCTCGGCATACTTAAGGGCATCCATCCCTTCATGATCAACGAAACCCTCATCCCCTTGGTCCTCCCTCACCCAGGTGGAGAGGGCAGTCATTCCCAATTGGACCGAGTCACCTGGATTGGTCGGAGTTTGACAGAGAGCAACACCTATGTAACCTCCTTTAGATAGCCACCCAGGCTCCCATCCATTGTGATCATAGATATATCCTAAATGGCGAGATCTGTCAAAGCCAGTCAGATCATCATTTGGGCCCTCAAAACCTGTAAGGGGAGCTGGCCCTACGTCCCCGTCGATATAAAATCCTAAATATACGCTGTCCAGGGGGAAGTCATTCATATTCCGTATTTTGTAGTTAAGGTAAATAAAATCCCCAATAGGAAACCCGTAACCCCAAGAGTAGGTTCTCTGCTCAAGTCGGATGCCCAGACCTTTTGTATCATAGCCAGAGGAGGGCCACAAGAAATTTCCCTCATCTTCGGGGATCCAATCCCCCATCACCGCCCAGGAATCTTGAAGAGAGACCATATCCCCACGACCTCGATCCAGATCATATTCGTCCGTGCCAAAGTATGCCCTCCTCTTAGGATTAATGGAGGCAGTGTCGGCATAGGGCCAGCGCCTTTGATATGGTTCCGGATCAACTCCAGGGCGGGCAAAAAGGTAATCCCCTGCCCCAGGTTCACCCTCTGGAATTATCTGGCTGCTCAAATAGAGTGGGCTCATCACACTCATATCCGGGGTATAGGCACCCGTGGCTACCCTGGGCTCATAGCCAATCGTGTCTCCACCAACTATGATAGGACAGATGGCTCCTACCCAGATGCCAGAGGAGAAAAGGTAATATTGGCCTGTCCCTGTTGGATACTCCGCACAATATCCGTTCCAAACAGTGTAACCCTCAACTATATCCCCATCATAGGTTCCATCCCAGTCAGAGGGGGCCTCATAGAGACCGGTCAACCCCCCATTGCTGATGGGAATCCTAGCTAAGTTCCTTCCCCCGATCCAGGTCACCATGGGAGTGAAAGCACTATCCCCTTTTATCAGGTTGCACTTCCCCATCTGCTCACCAAGAGAAGGAATAGACGTAGACCTCTTATGGTGCCTACATCTCCCTGGTGAGGCTAAAATGAGGAATATGAAACAGGCAGAAGATAAAAGAAAGACTAAGGCCTTGAGGACCTTTCCCCCTCGGAATCTAACCAAACCCATTTTCCTCACCTCCTATAGGCTCTTTGACGAAAGGATTAAACCCAAAAAAGCAATTTACGCGGGATCACCTGAGCAACACAGCTTTCCTTGCTTTTGCATAATCCCCTACCTTCAATCGAAAGAGGTAGATACCACTGGCCACCTGATGACCTTTGTTATCCCTCCCATCCCACAGAACCTGATGGTAGCCAGCCCCTTGTTCCTTATCCACCAAGGTTCTTACTCCCTGCCCCAGGATGTTGTATATCTTCAGAGTGACTGCTGGTAGCTGATGGCTGATGGCTGGAACAGTGTAGCGGATGAGGGTGGTGGAGTTGAAGGGGTTGGGATAATTCTGGGAGAGGCCAAACCTCACGGGTAATAACTGAGTCCCCCTACTACCCCTTACTACACTCAGAGAATCCTTAGTGCCAAACCAGCGGAGAATGCCGTGAATGAGGCTGTCGGCCTCGGCTAAGGGCTCCTTGGTCGCCGGATCAATTGCTGCCTCTAATAAAAAAGGTAGAAAGGCCGTCTTGAATCCGGGACCCTCATACCTCACCCCACAGGTATCTCCACCCACATCGGCGAAGAACAGGTCTGCTCCTCCTTCTCTCGCCCTGGTATAGTCGGTCCAACTAGCACCATTGACAGAATCCGGAGATAACTGAAACGTATGACCAACCAGACCATTGGCCGTTAGGGTATCAATGAAGGTAAAAAGGGTATCCCTGTTGGGCACATCGCTTTGGGCCTTCCTCACCCCAAAGTAGTCATACAAAAACTCCCCTGGGCTGAGACCACCATCGAAATCGCAGTCATAATCCTCTCGATGAGCACAAAAGTAATCTTGGTCTATGTAGAGGACATTGCGTGATAGGGTATCACTTCCCCCTTCTAAGAAGGAAACCCAGAGATCATCGGGAAGATAATCCTTACCAGGGAGAGTTGCTGCCCAATCACCGAAGATTATCGCTGTGTTCCAGTCCCCCGCCCCGATTACTGATTGATTTAACCCGTGAAAATCACTTACCGACCAGTAGTTATACTGGTATCCTAAATTATCCAGGATTTGCCGGTAAAACCCTTCTCTATCCCCTCCCTGGTCATTAACCAAAAGTATGTCTGCATCAGAATGCAACTTTCTTATGATAAAGGTCTTTACAGGCTCCTCTCCTTTAACCCACCTTTCCCTTTGACCATCATCATCCCAGAAATGGCACCAGTAGTCTATGGTATCACCAGAAGAATAGCTGCCGGTGATATTTCCCCAAGCGGTGTAGTAAGTAGCCTGGGGAGATTCAAGCTGCATCCGGGTACTGTCCAAAAACCCTGTGTTTCTCACCTTCCAATAGAGTTCAGCCCTTTGGAGATAGCCATCCAATTCTCGCACCTGGACATTAACCACCTTGCTGAGATTCCCTGGAAAGGAATCCATCAACTGACTTAGGTCGGTAGCTATGGGAGGGGGAGAAGGGTATTCTACTATGACTCGTAACATAATTTCTACATAGGGAGGCCAGGAGCCATAAGGGTTATAAACCCAATAGGTTCTCACATGAGGAGGAAAATGAGCAAGGCAGGGAAGCCAATTTGAATCAATCGTTTGATGGCAATATGAAAAACGCCAGTGGGGTGGTGTATACCTTTCATCTGGATAATCGTAGTTAATATATGGATGACCCTCATTATCTGTGCGATAGCCTATTGCATAATCCGTGTCAGCTAACAAAGGAACATGATAGTCATCTGAGTAAGCCATAAGATCCTTAGTCTGCCAGATACTATCATTGTTGGTTATATTCCAAAATAGTTGAGAGGGTAGAAGATTGGGATTGATAGTTGGATCATCCATTAGATAATAACACTCGTCTTTCATATAACGGCAAACGTATAGTTTGGCCATGCCCGATGTGTGAAAACAGCCTTGCACTGCCATTAGGGTTCCGTCGGCAATTGGTGTAAATTGCCACCAGACGGAGTCATGAGTGCAGGTATAATCAAGGGCTCCTGCAGGCGTATTTGGATCTCCAATATCAAAGCAATACTGGATGGTATCAATAGCCACTCCCCCTTTAGCTAACCCCAGGGAGTGAATGGCCCCATCATCGGCCACAAAGGAAAGGGTAATGTTGGCCCTCTCTTTAGATATTGCAGAGCTGATACTCGGATTTCCAAAAGCTACTCCTGCAACCACCAAGATTGCTAAAGTAATTGCACTTCTTCTCATTTTGTCCTCCCGGTTAAGGGTTTAAGTTTCACCGAAAATTTCTTGGAGTTTATCTGATGGAGAGCATTGCACAGGAGGATGAAAGGGAAAGGGAGAATCTCTTAATGAAGAGGGAAATTCAGAGGAGAATTCTTCACTGAGATCAGAGGAGAGAAGACTAATTTAACCATAAACAAGGTCCAAAATTAGGTGTAGATTTTCAACTGAGCCCAGCAAAAAGAGGAGAAATTGTAAACGAACTTCTTGGTCTATATTCTATTTTAAATATACACCTTCTCACTACTTCTGTCAAGGAAAAATGGGTTCATTGATCCCAATGGGTTTATGAAATACCATCAGGCTATTAGGTAAGTCTGGCCATGGTGTGGAGTTGTTGGTTATGTTCAGATTCTTCGTCCAGGTTCTCCCCCCATCAAAGGAACTGGAGAAATAGAGGTTTAGACATCCAGTGGAGTGCCAATCCCGCCAGTCATGCCACGCTATATAGATGTTGCTATCCCCATAGGCAGCCATACAAGGGGAAGACTGGGGTTCAGCGGTGGTATCATCATCCACCCTGATACTGGGGGAGAAGGTTATCCCCTGGGCAGAGCTATTACTCCGGACCATCCCAAAAAATAAAAGGATGAGCAGAATTCCTAAGCACAGACATTTTTTCATCTTATCTACCCCCTATTTCGTAGCTTGAAGCAAATTAGGCATTAGACAAATATGGATTGAAAACCACTGAGGTAAAGTTATGGGAGAAAGTTACCTCAACGGGGTCTCAGAGAAAGCACAAATCCCAAAAAAACTGCTGAGAAAGGGAGGTTATCATAGATGAGGGCAGGAAATCAGTCTCCTTCTGATTAATCTACCCCTGAAGGACCTCTTTATTGAATTTACCAGATTGATGGTAATTTGTCAACAAGAAAATGGATTGAAGGGGAACTTAGCCCTCCCCATCAAGGAGGAGGAAACTCCTCTTGAATGCCCAAGGCTGAAGGTTCACTGGATCATTCCCGATCAAGTTGTCAAAAACCATAAGCCCAAGAAACCCCTTCTACCCGGCTTTAGCCGGGGTAACCTTATTCGGGCTTTAGCCCAATTTGTTTTGTAGGGCCAGACATTTATGTCTGTCCGCTTCTGAGGTGGCAGAACCCCAGTTCTGCCACTCTTCCTTTCTCCATCAGATCAGGGAATCTGACGGCTCATTTCCACTGAGGTCACTCTTTCATCCTTGCGGTCAGATGTGGGCATCTGACCGCTCGGGGGTGCTACCCGCACTACGAGTGCGGTACCTGCTTTAGCTCAGGAAACCCTGCGGAGAGGTCTGAAGACCTGTCCCTGGTATAATTAGGTTGTTTTTAAAAATTGTGTTTGCTTTTAGG
>JAOZPP010000082.1 GCA_029932675.1 bacterium | reverse complement strand
GCATAACTCATTGAAAAACAAGGAAAATTTTTTCAAAGAGCGAAAGTTGGGCTAGAACCTTTACCCCCAATGCTTCCTCCAGGTTCTTTACCTGCACAGGGGTAAGGTCCTGATCGAAGATGACCAGATCGGCTTCCTTCTTTCTTACCTCCTCTCTCAGGGCCTCGATCTTCCCCTTGCCCATAAAAAGGGCTGGGTCAGGTTCACGCCTCCTCTGGGACATCTTCCCCACAACCTTGCCCCCAGCGGAGTCCACCAATGCCTCTAACTCCTCCCAGTCCCTCCCCCCGCCATCCCAATGGTCCAATCCAGCCAGGATAGCCCTCTCTATCCTCGCTTTTCTCAACTCAAACAGTTTCCTCTTCCTCCTTTACGGCTTCCTCCCATTTCTTGTAAAGGGTGTTGATCTGCTTAGAGAGGGATTCCCTCTCCTCTAAGAGGGAATGCAGCTTCTGCCAATTGGAATAGACCTCCCTATCGGCTAAGAGGAGGGACGTCTCCCAAAGCCTCTCCTCTAAGGAAGCTATTTCCTTCTCTATCCTTGCTGGGCTCCTTGCTTTCCTCCTCCTCCCCTTTCGCTGGGTGGTAGGTTTACCCTCCTGCTCTCTCCACTTGCCAGCCGTTTCCGTGTAGTTTCCCTCCCATTTAGAGAGCTTCTCACCGCTAAGGTAGAAGATCCTGTTTACCAATCGGTCGAGAAAATAGCGATCATGGGAGGCGACAAATACCGTGCCCTTAAATCCTGACAGAGCCTCCTCTAATGCCTCCAGGGAGGGTATATCCAAGTGGTTGGTGGGTTCGTCCAGAAGGAGGAGATCGGGTTTCCCCAAGATAAGTTTAGCTAAACAGACCCTACTCTGTTCCCCTCCGCTGAGCTCAGTAATGGGTTTGAAAACCTCTTGGCCCCGAAAGAGGAACTTGGCTAAATAACTCCTTATCTCCCCCTGGGTAAGGTAAGGCTCCACCCCCCAGACCTCATCCAAGACAGATCTTCCGCGGTTTAAATTTTCATGTTCTTGGCTATAATAACCTATCTTTACCCCATTGCCCACTCTAACTGAACCTTGGTCGGCTTTCTCCTCACCAACAATTATCTTCATCAGGGTGGTCTTCCCCGATCCATTGGGCCCAACTAATCCTACTCGATCACCGCGCAAAAGGGTGAAACTTACCCCGGAGAAGAGCCTCATGCCCGGAAAGGTCTTGCTGACCTTCTCCAGGCGGAGGACCTCCTGAGCCCCTTTTCTGCGAGAGTCAAACCGGAGAACTGGTCCCCTAACCTTAGGGGAAGGTTTCTCCAACCTCTCCACCTTCTCCAACAATTTCCTCCTGCTTTGGGCCTGCTTGGTCTTCTGCCCAGCTATATTTCTGCGGATAAACTCTTCAGTCCTCTCTATCCATTCCCGCTGGAGTTCATACCTCTTTTGGGCAAGTTCTAACTCCTTCTGCTTCTGGATCTGATAGGCAGAGTAGTTTCCCACCCACCTCTTCAGCTTCCCTCCTTCAACCTCTACTATCTCCTCGGTGGTCCTATCCAAGAGCTGGCGATCATGGGAGATGATGATGTAGGTTCGGGGGTAGTCAGCCAAGAACCTCTCCAGCCACTCGGTGGCCCTGATATCCAGGTGATTAGTCGGCTCGTCTAAGAGAAGAAGCTGCGGATCAGCCAAGAGCACCTTTGCCAGGGCGGCAATGCTCTTCTGTCCGCCACTGAGGGACCCTACCCTCTTGGTGAGGTCCTCCGCCTGGAAGCCAAGGCCAAAGAGGGTTTTCTCTATCTTAGTATGGATGAGGTAGCCATCTGCGGCTTCAAACTCCTGGCTCAATCGGCTATATTCCTTAAGCAGGAACTTCAGATCCCCTTGCTTAGAGGAGATCCTCTCCTCCAGTTCCCTTATTTTGCTCTCCTTCCTTAGAAGGGAGGCGAAGACTTCCTCCATCTCCTCCTTTAGGGAACGTTCCCCCACCAACTGGGCTTCCTGCTGGAGATAGCCTATCCTCAGCCCCTTTCCCCGCTGCACCACCCCCTTATCAGGCTCCCTCTGGCCAGCGATTATCTCCAAAAGGGTGGTCTTCCCCACCCCATTGGGGCCGACAAGGCCGATCCTTCTCCCATCGGTTATCTGCCAATCCACCGCATCTAAAACGACCTTATCCCCATAAGATTTGTATATCCCTTGGAGAGAGACAAGGACCATTTCCTGTTCCCTTTCTTCATATAAAATAAAAATTTCCTTGCTTTAAGGCAAGGGGAAAAACTACGTTATCAGCTTGGCCGATACCGGGAGAGCCTGGTGACAGCAAAGGGGGTTAGGCTCAGTTGAGATGGTAAGGTAGTTTTGAAACCGAGGAAAAGCCCACATTTATCGGTGAGGCTCATTATAAGGAGGGAACTTTTATGGAGGGTTCACGGGCAATGGCTCTGCCCAAGGGAAGTCCCTTCTCTGACTACTTGGGGAGTAGCTTCTGCCACCTCTCCAACTTCCCCTGGAACTCCTTATTGCCTCCGCTTAAGGATACTGCCTTTTTTTCAGCATTTACGGCTTCTAAATAGTTGCCGCGTCGGGCGTAGACCTCGCCAAGCGTATCCCAGATATT
Organism: bacterium; assembly: GCA_029932675.1. GTDB lineage: Bacteria > SM23-81 > DAOVCL01 > DAOVCL01 > DAOVCL01 > DAOVCL01. The sequence continues at coordinate 11,109 of JAOZPP010000082.1, read as the reverse complement.
AGCATCTTGGGGAGCGAGCTTCGTTGCCTTTTGTGCCAATCTAAGAGCATCGTCCAAGCGGAAGTTGTTGATCGCTAACTCCCAGGCGATACCGTTAAGCAGATTCGCATTCTCCGGATATTTGTTGGCCAGAGATATCGCCCGATCTAACGCTAAGTTGGCCTTTTCCCCTTTGCCTTCTTTCAACGCCTGCATCCCTAACCGCACATAGGCACCCCCCTGGAATGTCCGCTCGTGCAGGTTGTAGAGGCGCTCCAGTTCCCCGATGGGATGGGGATGATCATCAACCCTTAGGTCAATGAATCGGTCATTATAGCCTGAGTAACCTCCCCCCTTTCGCACTACCAGAAGGGCCGCCGACTGCCTCCCCCGTTTATCCCCTCCAACTTCCTGACCAGCGTGCAGGGCGGCAATGAGCCTTCTCCCCAATGGCCCTTTAGACGAGCGGAAAGCATCTGCCATCTTACGCACCACCTGCTCCCCGGTTAAGATGTTTCCTTGCACAGTGAACCCTCGGCCAACGATGTGGCCAGCCCAGGCCAAACAACCGTCGCCTGTCCAGGCGGCTGCCCTCCCCCTGGCATCTACTATGCCCAACTGACGTTGGTCCCGATCTGGGTCCTGAGAGATGAGTATATCCACAACCTTTTCAGCAGATATCCCCATCTGTAAGAGGTTAAGGCCTTGTGGGCCATAGGTGGTATTGCCCCAAGCCTGAGTTGCTATCGCCCCCACTCCCGCCTTAGCCCAGGGTACCACCGCCCCCACAGCCAAGAACTTGGACTCTACCGCCACCCCCCACTCCTCAGCCACTGAATCATAAGCGACAATCGAGAATGTAGCTGTCGGCAGTGGGCAGGAGAAGAGATATGCAGGCAGTATCAGGTTGGCAAGCAGGAAGCTAACAACAAAGAAATGATGATGCCTCCTTAACACTTTTACCTCCTTAGTGCGGTCTATTCTCATGCCATAATCAAGATTCTATAATCCTCTGTAATTAGCAAAATTGCAGACAATTCAAAAGAGTCAAAATTAGTCTAAAAAGCAGGCAAGTAAAGGGGATATCCGAGCCAGCTTGACCCTTCCAAGAAGCTAATTTTGGAGATTGACTAACCTCTCCCCCTCATTTCAACAAGATCATCTTCCTGGTCTGGCTAATCCCTTTGGCCTTCAGGCGATAGAAGTACACCCCACTACTCACCTCCTTGCCGTGGCTGTTTCTCCCATCCCAAACAACGGAATAGTGACCCGCTGGTTTAATAGCAGAAACCAACTTCTTTACCTTTCTGCCTGTAATGTCGTAGATGGTAATCTCTACATAAGCCCTATTTGGCAGTTGATACCCGATCTTGGTCTCCAAGTTGAAAGGGTCTGGGTAATTCTGAAAGAGCTTATAGATTTTGGGAATAACTGTGGCGTGTTCCTCCTCTACACCTGGTAAAGTGAAATTAGCTCTTACACTCTTGTCGCTATCCATAATGATGGTTATGGGGTTAATAGTATCTGTAGTATCGCCTGTCCAGCCTGAGAATGAATATCCACTATCAGGAATAGCTGTCAGAGGAACACCGATTGGATCTGGTTCGAATCTATATCGATGAGTGCCAGGCCGGGGAAAAGTTGTCCCTCCTGCGGTGGTAGAAATAGTCAAGTTATAATATGGACTATATGGACAAGTATAAAAATTCCATACAGGACCTTCGGTTTCTGCTCCTTCCAGGTCTCTGGCTACAACTTTCCAATAATAGTTAGTCCCGAGACTTAATATTCTAAGACTATCGAGACCACAGAATGTATTTACTTGGTTAGCTGACAGCAAGAATATTGGGGGATCATAAGTATCAAAATAGATGTCATAGGTGACTGCATCACCTTCATCCGGGTCTCCCCCTGTCCAACTGGGTTTCACACCAAAAGCAAAATCGGCCACAGTATCACCATCAGCAGGTGATGGATTACTTGGAATATTTGGTGGATTATTTGCGGAAGTGGTAGCATTTGTCTCGTTTGAGTAGTCTGAATCTCCATAGCGATTATATGCCCTTATGCGGTAGAAGTATTCTATACCACTATTGAGCCATTTATCTCTATAACTTGTGGTATTGGCGCTTAAATAACGAATTTGTTTGTAAGTTCCGTCTGTTCCTATTTTTCGCTCTACCTTAAAACCCTGTTCATTGGTAGCATTATCCACCCAGCTCAGGTTAATCTGATGACCTGATACTGTTGTAGCTGTGAGAGCGGAGGGAGTTCCTGGTACAGTTGGAGAGATAGTAGCCCTATACCCCAGAACCCGGTCGGCAAATTTAAACTCTCCTATCCATAGATAATCACCATCAAACCATAGGGAACATACGTTATGCAGTCCATCGCGTGCCTTCCGGGCCCTCTTTGTCAGAGAATCAGGTTGACCAAGTATGACATCAGGTAGTTGGTCACCTGTTGTAGGAAAAGTATTCCAGACAAACGTTCTATTATTGCCAAGGTCGTTTACAAACAAATGGTTATCAAAAATAAATACTCCCGCTGGTAGGTTGAATCCCCAGCAACCACAGTACCCCCCTCCCTCTCCAAGCGTAATATCGGGTGGTTGATTAATTTCGGTAGGGATAGTGTTCCAGATTAATATTCTTTGATTCCCTCCAGACACTACCAGGCGGGTACCATCAGTAGCTATTCTTGAGGGAGAATTCATTAAACCCGGTTCATTGGAGTTAAAGTCAGGCTGACCAAGTACGATATCGGCTGGCGTATTATTTTCGGTCGGTATGGTGTTCCAGATTATAACCCGATTGTTGCGAGTATCGCTGACAAAGAGACGAGTACCATCGCTGGTAATTCCCGAGGCATCATATAATGGGAGACGGCCGGGCCCGATACTGTCGATAACTCTATCTTCCCTAACCAAATTGGACTGGGGAAGAGAATCCCACATCAGTATCCCCCTCCGTGCTGTTGCATAAAGACAACTGCCATCAGTCCATATCTGGCTACACTCATATTCATCCTCTTTTGGGAATTCTATAGGACGGGGTATATCAAAATCTACATTTGAGAGAAGGTAATCAGCAGAAGCGCTATCATGCTCAGGTAGTCCATCGTGGACGACAATTCGGTTATCTATGGGGCTTGACAAAAATAGATGATGCCCGGTGGAGGCCACTCCACCCACACTACGAATGCCTCTTCTGGAGCGAAAAACATTGCTTCCAAAGTCTACCTGACCCAGGACAACATCTGCGGGAATATCTGGTCCGCTTGGAATCTGGTTGTAAATAAGCACTCGACTGTTATTTGTATCACCCACATAAAGGCGCGTTCCATCAGTAGAGACTCCCCAGGGTCCAGACAGAGCTACAGCAGAAGTGGTAGGTTGTCTATCAGAACGTCCAATTATATAGTCAGGGTCCTGTCCATTGGTGAGAGTGTAGATGTCTGTCCATACCCAAATATTGTGACCAACTGCAACATATAATGTATCACCATGCATAGAAATTCCACCATGTGTGGAATGCCCTTCATCATATGGTGTAAAATCGGGCTGGAGTAATACAACATCTGCGGGCTCATTAGGCTGGGTTGGGATATTGTACCAGAGGAGTACTCGATGAAGTTGATAGTCATTGATAGCTAAAGCTGTCCCATTAGATGCTATCCCGCGTGGTGAAGCTATAAGAGCTGAATCTGACCAACCCCCCATTATCCAATCTTCCGGCTGACCATTTTGAGTTGGAAGAGAATTCCATATTAGCACACCTGCTGCGTGGGCATCAAGTATGTAGAGATGCTGACCATCATAAAATACATCCCATGGCCAGGTTAGGGTAGAGTCAATGATTAACTCATAACTGGTAAAGTTTGGCTGGCCTAATACTAAATTGGCTGGCTCCCCATTCTGAGTGGGTATTGAGTCCCAGATGAGTACCCGCCTGTTATTAGCATCGGCTACAAAAAGATGAATACCATCAGAATAGACTCCTACTGGCCAGTTGAGACCTGTGCTGTCGCCACCTGAATCATTGGAGTGCATATCTGGCTGACCTACTACTATATCCGCTGGTTGGTAATTTGTAGTGGGAATAGTATTCCAGATAAGAACCCGGTTATTGCGTGTATCCGCAACATAAAGCCGACCTGCTGTATCTGTACAAACACGTGAAGGATGATGCAAAGCTGAAGCTCCGCCACTGTCTACATAAGGCCCAAGAATTATGTCCGCTGGCTGGCCAGTTTGAAACCAGTTCTGAGCCAATATTCTTCCTCCAGCGGACCAAAGAAGCCCTACACCCAGTGCTACAACCGCAATGAGTAACCTCTTCATTTCTTCTACCTCCTTCCTTTCCTTAGGCCAGGTATGGGTCATTTACTCTGTGCTTCAGCCCCATACCTTTGTTCTTACCTGTAAGTTTCATTGACCGTGATGTCCCTTTTTCACCTTTATCACTGCCGATTATAGCACGACTTCTCCACTTGTCAAGCTTTTTTTCGAGAATTACCAGGAGGTATCCCGCAAGCTTGCTCTCAAATAAGCTCAGAACTTAATGAAGTTACCGGGAGTTATAGTAATGTGGAAAGTCAAATATCTCGGGATAGGCCGGGATTCAAGGATGTAAGCTCCACCATCCGAGCCCCGATGGGTATCGAGAAACGTGTGTGATCCTACAGGAGATTTGGCCAGCACGGCGAGCTAAATTCGAAGATACATAAGCCTATATGCTATGAATAATTGGGGTTAGAGTTATTGGGTTCTTATTCGCTCTATTATCCACAATCGAATGCCGCATAACGCTTGAACTCAGCGGTTAGGTTTGCACGCGTCCGCAGCAGCAAACGGTTAGGCCTTCATCCAGGCAATCGTGGAAATTGGTGGGGCGCCAGAGGAAGCGGTTCCGGCAATAGGGAAACCCAGTTCGCTTAGATCATTACCGATATTTCGAGCTGGCTGGTCCCGCGAATAACTTCCAATGATGAGAGAGCCATCTATGTCCACATATTTTCCCAACTGTCTTTCCACATATTCGCTGAGGAAATCCTCAGGAACACAATCGTAAAGAGGGTAAACATACGCAAATTTGTGGGGAGGAATCCAGTTTCATGCATTCGCAACCCCAAAATGTGAAGCATACTCTGGAAGTCGTTTTCTGGCCAGGCCAATCAGCCCAGCACCTTGATCAACACCATATGGTATCAAGGTGATACCGTCATCTCTCGCCCATTTTGAAAGGCATTGAACTAAGTAGTGTCTGTCCAAATTTGTCATTCCCGCACGCCGTTAGCGGGAATCCATTGCTGATCTCAAGTAGATTCCAGCTTAAAAATTGCCGGAATGCCAAGAAATATGGATATTTCCGGACAGACACTAAGTAACCATTCGCGCGGCCAACATCGAGGAAATCGCCATCACCACCTACCGCATTGAGAATGAATCTCCGTTCCCTCCTCCAACGGGCTTGGCCACGGATAAATCCTGATTGACGAATGGGATCTGTCTCCGCGAGATAGGATTCCTCCAGTTTCTTCAGTTCCATAAGGAACTCTGGCGGCAAGGAATTAGTTTCTTCTTCCATCTTGTATTTAGGCCAAACTTATGTTCAATAGTATCAGTTTCAGCAATTATCCGAAAAGAATGAATATCGGAATCGAAACAAAACCGATGAAGATTTACTGGAAAAATAGGGGTCACACCCATTACCGGGGAGTGGCCTCCGGGAGGCCGCCGTCTACAGGGATTGTCGCCCCTGTTGTCGGCGTCTGGTGGGTGACGAAGAACAATACAGCCTTAGCCACATGGGTTGCGGTTATCTTTGCTTTGAGGAGGTTGCGATTCCTGTAGTACTCCTCCAGGCCCTTCTCATCGAGACCCCTGGCCCGCATCCTATCCGGGCCTACCTCAGCCCATAGGCCAGACCTTCTCCTTCGGTAACCAAACACAGCATCAGGGGCAACCATATTCACCCGCACCCCGAGCTCGGCCAGTTCTAGGCTAGCGATGCGGGCCAATTGATGGGCCGCTGCCTTGGTGGCACTGTAGGCCCCAAATTTTGCCCCTGGGGAAAAGACGTTCTTCGTCGATACCAGCACGATATCCCCTCCTGTGGCTTGAACCCGGAAATGGCGGGCAGCCTGAGAGAGAAGGTAGAGGGTTCCCTCCACATTTACCCGCTCCAGCTTCTGAAAGGCCTGGGGATCCATCTCTGCCAGGGAAGAGACATGGGCAACTCCGGCATTGGCTATCACTAGGTCAATTCCGCCCCAGGTTTCGACCACCTGATCAAAACCACGGGCAACTGATTGAGGATCAGTGACATCGAGAGGGATACCGATTACCCTTGGGCCGTATTCCCTCTTCAGTTCATCGATTAATGAGTCTAAGGCCTGACCAGGGAGATCGGTGAGGGCTACCTGTGATCCATTTTTGAGTAGTTCTTCGCTTATCGCCGACCCAATGGCCCCGGCAGCGCCGGTAACGAGGGCCACTATGCCCCGCAAGGGGAGGTGGGAGTTTTGGGTTAGCTTTGATTGTTGCAACCCCAAATATTCCATATCGAAGAGCTCACCTTCATTTAATCCCTCATACCTAGCGGTGGCGGCAATCTTCCGCTTAGCAGTCAGCGTCCGGGCGGTGATGTCCTTTACTATTTCAGCATCCTCTGCATCCCTGCCCACACACACTGCTCCCAACCCGGGCAAAAGGATTACCCTTGGTCGGGGGTCAAACTCACTGGAAGTAGCTCCTAACCTCCCTGAATGACGCTGGAAATAGGCATCATACGCCTTTCCGTACTGATCTATCGCCTGGGAAAGTTGTTCCCGTAGTGCTTTCTCATCCTCATAATTTGGCTCATCTACCCAAAGCGGAAACGGTTTGGTCCTAATCAGATGATCACAGGTGAGGGGAGGGGTAAGGGCAGTCTCCTTTCCCTGAATAGAATCCACCAGGCCAAGCGAATCCCGGGTAATTAGCGGTTGGATGATGAAGCGTTGATAAGGCCAGTCGGGATTTCCGGTAGGGAGGGCAAGCAACCCCCTGAGGAGCGGGGCGATCCTTAAGTATCTTTCCCTGGCCAGCTCCGGGGGAGTAGTAACCCTGGGTTTCAAGGGCTTTAACCTTTTGCTGGTTAGGTACTCCTCCGCCCTATTCACCAGTTCAATTGTCCTTTCGTAGGACTGACGGGCCGTCTCCCCCCAGGTGAGTAGCCCATGTTTAAGCAGCACCATACCTACAGCTTCTGGAAAAGCTTCAAATGCCCTAGCCACTGCCTTGGCTAAGGCAAATCCGGGCCTTACATATGGCAAAATGACTACATCTTCTCCCAACGCCTGACGAGTAACCCCTTCACCCTTTGGCCTATTTGTCAAGATCAATATAGAATCGGAATGGGTATGGTCGATATACTTGGGGGGAAGGAAGGCGTGCATCAGGGTTTCAATTGATGGGGTTGCCGCTTCGGCCCTGAGGAGGTGGGTGCGCAACTCGTTGATCATCGCCTCATCGGAGAGATCCTTTAGGCTGCGTAGTTGCTGCAGGTAGCTGAGTTCTAATCCAATATGCCCATCCGGTTGGATCTCTGCCAGGTTATATCCGGATGCCTTGACGAAGAGGACGGGCATCTGCTGGCCGAAGATGTTGGTATGGGTGGACTTCACCGAGGTGTTTCCGCCTCCATGAAGCACCAGCGCCTTTTCCCTCCCGATTAACCTGCTGGTGTAGGTGCGCAGGGCTAAGTCCTCTCCCCACTCTTGCCCATATCGGGCAATGAATTGAGCGGCCTCGGAGTCCGACCACTTATTTTTCATGGGATCTTTTGGTTAGCTGCCGACTCGAGGATTTCCAGCATAAAATTAATGTTTTCTCTGGGATTCCCTCCGGAGAATATGGCACTTCCGCTGACTACGATATCCGGTCTAAGTTTAGCAACCTGAGGAAGGTTCTTTAGGTTTACGCCACCATCGATAGAGAGGAGGATTTCCTTGTTTGCAGATGTAATTAGCTCCCTTACCTGAGCAACCCTTTCCCCTGTGGAGTCAAGAAAGCCTTTTTCCATTGCCTTGAGGTCAACTGTTAGGATGAGAATTAGCTCCAAATCAGCGAGCAGAGGCCTCAGCTCTTCCACCGACGTTTCTGGAGAGATCGCTACCCCCCGGATTATCCCCCTCTCCGGGTCGTTTTTATTCTCGGCCTTTCCTAATTCGTGGAGGATAGGACGGATATTAGTAGAGGACTCCAGGTGAAGGGTGATCATATCGGCGCCGGCACGGACAAAGTCAAAGACCTTTTCCCCGGGGTCATCAATTAGCAGGTGCACATCCTTAAGCAGCGATGTCCTTATGGCCTTGATGAATGGTGGACCAACAGTGATCAAGGGAGCAAATCTCCCATCCATCACATCGAAGTGAATTGCCCTGATTCCTGCCCCCTCCAGCAGGGCTAACTGGGAGCTCAGGTTCATCAGGTCGGCCGATAGGATCCCTACTGAGATGGTGGGTGAGGATTCTCGCAGAATGTTAAAGGCCTGTTTGGAGGGCATATGCTTCTTGTTCTCTCCTCCCTTCTATGCTCAGCCCCTCTTAAGGGTTTTATATACCTCGTATGCCTCTTCTGGGGTCATACCTTCGTGAACGATCTTCCCCACCGCCTGAATCATCGCCTCTGGTGCTTCCGACTGAAAGATGTTCCTTCCCATATCAACCCCGGCTGCCCCTTGCTGGATCGCATTGTAGGCCATCTTCAAAGCCTCAAGTTCCGGAACCTTCTTGCCCCCGGCGATGACGATGGGTACTGGGCAGGAGGCGGTTACCGTCTCGAACCCTTCGGAGACATAATAGGTCTTTACATACGAAGCCCCCAATTCGGCGCAGATCCTGGTTGCCAGCCTCATATATTTTGCGTCCCGAACCATCTCTCTGCCCACTGCTGTAACTCCAAGGACAGGGATGCCATACCGGTTGCCCATATCCACTAACCTGGTTAGGTTATGAATGGACTTGGTTTCATACTCCCCCCCAACAAAGACCTGAACGGCAAGAGCAGCAACATTTAGTCGGATGGCATCTTCGATATCCACGGCGATCTCCTCGTTGGAGAGTTCCTTAAGGATGCTCGGGCCGCCGCTCGATCTAAGAACAACCCCCCTGGTAAAGGTGGGGGGGATGGTGGAACGCAATATGCCCCGGGTGCACATCAGGGTATCGGCATAAGGAAGGAGCGGCAAGATGGTTACATCGATCCGTTCCAACCCCCTGGTCGGCCCAAGGAAGTAGCCGTGGTCGATGGCCAGCATCACCGTGCGACCGGTTTCGGGGCGAAAGATCTTGGACAATCGGTTCTTCATCCCCCAGTCCAACGAGTTTGAGCCCCTTAACTGAAATGGCTCACCTTTCATAGGAACATCCACGTAGTAGTTATGAGATTCTTGGAGGTCGTCTTTGTCCGCCATTTTGGTCTCCTTTAATTTGTCTCCCCCGCTCTATTCATGAATCAACATCAAGACCTGAATTGCTATATGTCTTTGTTGTAAGGACAGGCCTTTAGACCTGTCCTTGGAACTTTTTGCGCAGGTAAAATAATGGATAATCCAAAAAAGTCAAGAGGGATTTCCCATAAGAGAGAAACCACCGGAGGGTTCCGGTGGCTTCCCTTCTTGTCTTCATCGCGGGGGTTTTTATGGTAGGATTCCTTAGACAGGATTAGATTGACTGAGGAAGCCTCTAGGGGAGTAGGCTCGGAGCGCAGGCAACGGAAGATAGCCGAAGGTTAGGTGAAGTCCGAACACCGAGACTGCGTGGGTGAGGTTCACTCATTGATTAACTTACCAAATTGAATATCTACCGTTCCTTTCCCTTGTCTTTATCAATTCAAAAACAGAAGAAAAGTATTTTGTATAAGCCTTTAACTGGCTCCCCGGGACGGACTCGAACCGCCAACCTAGTGGTTAACAGCCACCCGCTCTACCATTGAGCTACCGGGGAGCACGATGAAGCGGTAATAGTTCCCACGAATCGCGGGAAAGATCCCGGGGAACTGCCTAAAAGTTAAGGCCAGAATTTACCTCTGTCAAGGAGATTTTCGCTCTATTTAGTGGAAAACTTGTCTAGCAAGTATTTGTGGAAGATCTGATAAGGGGCTTGGCCGTAGAGAGCAAAAACAACCTTTTCTATTACCTCCGTCTTTTGAAGAAAATCGACAACTACATCAATCATTATCTGAGCACACGCGTAGAGGGAAAACCTTCCTACACCCGTTCCCAGGGCAGGGAAGGCAAGGGAGCCAATCTTCATCTCCTCTGCCCTCTTTAGGCTGTTAAGAGTAGCAGCTCTTACTTTCTCCTCGTCTGTGTGGAGGTCCTGTCCCATAACTGCTGCATGGATGATGTACTTGGCAGGAAGAGTTCCCGCTCCAGTAACAAGGGCCTCACCCACGGGTATGGGCCCTTTCCTTACCGCTTCCTCTTCAATGGTTTTCCCCCCTTTGGCCTTTATGGCCCCGGCCACTCCTCCCCCCATCCAGAGGCGGTTGTTGGCCGCATTGACCAAGGCGTCGACATTTAAGGCAGTTATATCCCCCTGGTAAAGTTCTATCTCGGCCTTTCCCACCTTTACATTCATCTCCCCTCCCGGAAATACTTAACTTGAATTTAATCTTTGGACAGGATTGACATGATAAATGGGATAAAGGAGCTTGTTCATAAACACCGAAAATCACTGAGAGATAAAGAATTCTAAGGAAGAAAGGATGATCTAATTCTCCGATGGTTTCGATATCATTAGGTATTTCCTTGCATAGTTTAGGGTAAAGATCCTGTGAATCCTATTTATCCTGTCAGATAAGCGGTGAAAGTTTTGTAACGCTATAGGGTTTGAAAGATTACTCTTGCCCCATCTGACCTCTGCAGCCGGCCATTGGGTGCCCTTACCTGAGGGTCTGAGATGGGTGGTAGAATCAGGATTCTGCCACTTCGCTTTTGATCTCTGACTCACCAGCTAACAAATGGTGACACAATGAATTTGGAGATTCATGAATAAATCGAGTACCTTTCTAAAATATCATTACTTTTTAACTCATCTTTAACAGTTTAAGAATACAAGTTCTTTATTAACAGGTAGATACGG
>JAOZPP010000025.1 GCA_029932675.1 bacterium | reverse complement strand
AGAGTAGCTTACCATCGGAATTAAAAAGATATACCTTGTGATCCCGGGAGCCAGCTACAATGCGACTCCCATCCGCAGTAATGGCTACACCATCTACTGAATCCCCAGTTTTATACTTCCAGAGTAGCTTACCATTGGAATTAAAAAAATATACCTTATAATCCAGGGAGCCAGCTACAATGCGACTCCCATCCGCAGTAATGGCTACACCATCTACTGAATTCCCAGTTTTATACTTCCAGAGTAGCTTACCATCGGAATTAAAAAAATATACCTTGTGATCACCGGAACCAGCGACAACCCGACTCCCATCCGCAGAAATGGCTACACTAGTTACTCCACCCCCAGTTTTATATTCCCAAAGCGGCTTGGGCTCAAAAGCACCAATGCTTTCATAGATTTTTGCCGCCTCCTTGAATAGCCCAAGTTCTTTAAATTTTTCTGCAATCCTTTGCGACGGGGGAAGAGCTTTAAGCTTCTCTATATACGCTAACTTAAGCCTTTGGGTGCTGTCTTCATCACCAACCCTAACATAGAGTTCAAAGGCTTTTATTATATTGTCCGCTTTTTCATAATCAGCGGCTGCTGAGAGATAATTCTCCGCCCTCTCCCACATCTGGGCAGCCTTCTCCCAGTTTTGCAGCTTTTCATAGCATTTCGCTATTTCCTTATAGTCCTTAATTTCTTCGAAGAGCTTAATAGCCTTATCGTATTTGCCCTTCTCCTCGTACCTTCTTGCTTTCTTTTCTAATCTAGTGTCCTTCTCCATATGTAAAATACTATCCCTCCCCTCGATTATTTGTGTATACGCCAGTAGGGATTTGCCCTGGTAGAAAGAGGCTACCATCTTTTAGACAGAATCGACAGGATGATCAGGATAAATAGAAGTCTTGTAAACCTTGTTTATCCCGTTGGAAAATCAACCCCTCAGAAGCAGCTAAGTCCATGGAACAAGACTTCCACTTTGGACACGGATAGACGCTGATTTTAACGGATAATTCTTGTAAATTCCAAGAATCTGCGTTGATCTGTGAAATTTGCGTTCCATAAATAGTTTTTCCGCCACCTCGGTGGCACCCTCGGCTAATACTCTGTCAGGGCAGGAGCCCTGACAGCACAAGGGAACTCCCATTTTGAACACAGATGGACGCTGATCTTGCCAGATAATTCTTGTAAATCCTGAGAATCTGTGTTCTTCTGTGAAAATCTGCGTCCTATTGAACCTGTAGTCATTGAATAATCCTATAGATCACCTGTGCTTCAGCACGCTCCCCTCTGGGGATACCTATTAGCCACTTGTTCAATTCGACAAATGCTCCCTGATAGGTAGGGATGAAGCTGAAGCCATCGCTTGATTTGGTGCCGGTGATGAAGGGGCATTCCCGAAGAGTGGCCACCACTAAGATTTCTTCCAAATCCTCATCCTTGTCAGGCAGAAGCCCCATACGGAAATGGATACCCTGAGCAAGATCGGCCTCAGAGGGAATTGAAAACCACCTGTTTGCGGTGACTCTATTTTCGGGCATCATCTCGTTGGGGAATAAGACCCTCACCTGGCCATTGGAGAGGACATTGAATATCGTTAGATAACAGTCCTTGGAGGGGAGAACCCTAAGGATGAGATCATCCCCTTCCCGGTAGATATTGTCCTTGTGGTTCAAAATGAGGTTGACCTTAAACCCAGGATTAAGTTTCCCCTTCTCCGCACAGACCCTGGCCGTCAATCGGCAGGTGTAGATGGGTATCTGGTTCTCAAAGAAGGATCTGTATATGGGTTCCTTTTCCTTGGTAATTTTCCCCGAAACCTCGGAGTGGATTAGCTGGGAGAAGTTGTCATAAATCTTCTCGTTAGTTTCGCCCTTGAAGAGCTGCTGCACTTCTTGGATCTTTACCCCTAAGACCTGCTCTATGGCCAACTTCCTTGCCTCTTGTAGAGCCTCTTGCTTGGCCTCCTCTGGAGTGCGACCAAGGCCATAGATCTTAGAGGTCACCGTCACCCACCTACATTCCCCAGGCTCAAGGGAGGAAGAGCCCTTGCTTGCCTGGGATTCCCCTGATCCTTGATCTTTGGCCGGGGCTGCCTGGCCGGTGATCAAAAGCCAACAGGGTAGGGAATAGAGCATTAAGATCGAAAACAATAGCTTTTTCATAAGCCCTTTGGTGATGGTTTACAGGCTATGAAATAGGACGCAGATACACACAGATAAAAGCAGAGATTATGGAGACAAGCAAACAGGCAAAGGGATTAGAGAGAATTCCATCAGCGTTTATCAGCGGGAATCTGTGTTCTAAAATAGGACGCTGATGACGCAGATGTGCACAGATGTCAGTGGTCAGTAGCCGGTAATCAGCATTTTCTCTGGTCAAAGTATTAAGAAGGACTTAATCGGCATTCATCTGCGGCAATCTGTGTCCCTTTTATGGGGTTGTCCTTTTTGGGCAACGGGCTAAAACCCAGTGCACCCCCGTCTCTGGATCTATCCAGCGAGCCACTATCTGAGCTTCCCGGAGGATCACACCAGTGCTCTCCACCGTCACCTGGTGGAAGCTGAGCTTTCCTTTTTGCCGAAGCTGTTGTAGTTTTGTCCTCTGCTCCCAGGCAAGTTGGATTCTGGCCCTCCGCTCAGCCTCCAGCCAGGAGTTGGATTCGTGAAGATATTTGGGGGAAACGCCGCGGGCATAATCGTAGTCAGGACTAAAAGGTAATTTTTCTATCCAGGTGGGTTTAGACTTCGAGGGGGCAGGAGTGTTGTCAACAGCGATTTCCTTAGTGCTTACCAGGACGATTACCATCCCACCTATCTGAGCACTGTCCAAGCAGGTTAGCTTGGACTTGAGCATTTTCAGTTGGATGGAGTCAACTTCCACGGAGAGGGTGCTGCCCCTGTAAGCTGTCCCCGTCAGCCCAGAGACAAATGCTTGTTGCCCTCGTATAGATACCCAATATGCCTTGGCCAAGTTCAAGAGGCCATTACGCCTGGCCTCTTGCCAAGATGACTTTATGTTCATATAAACTGGAGAATACCCCACGGCGAAGATCGCTCCTCGCCGGAGGGGCATCTCCATAAACCAGTGAGGATAAACCTGGCCCCCTTGGGGTGCCTCCCTCCTTACCAAAACCTTTCCACACCCGCAGATTAAAAGGAAACCAAACCCCAGAAGAAGGAAACCCTTTATCCACCTAACCACATATCTATCAAGAGATTTAGGGAAGCCTTTGCTCCTTCTTGTATTGCCTATATTTTTCTATTTCCTTTTCCAGTTCCTTAAAGGTCTGAGAATCCCGGAAACGGATATACATCTCCCGATCTTTGCTAATGCCATCCACAAGCCCTTTGTCCACTTCGTTGAGGTTGCATTCCATAAGCACACAGGCTCTCCACCCGGTTCCCTCCTGTTTGGTGTTCTGATACCTGACCTTCACTCCTCTTAAGGTTTGATCGACGACGATTTTGGTGGCCTGCGTATATTTTGCATAGAGGTTAGCGTCCTGGCCCAGGCCTACCTCTTCGTCAAATTTCTTGGTTAATCCGCTAATGTGCAGTTCCACCTGCTTGGCGATTTCGGCTGTCCCTTCGGTCTTGGCTTTGTTAATGGCTATCTGTAGATCACGGGAGACCGCTGTGGCTGCACCGAAGAAGTAGTTGGGGTCCTCAGGAATGTTAGAGAACCACTCAGGGCAGGGGCCACTGGAACCAGGTTTGACCTTCTGCGATGATCCGGCGCAGGAGGCTAGAATTCCGGCCAGCAGAAGAACCACAAAGAGCTTAAGCTCTCTCACTTTCCCTCCTTGGTTAAAGGTTTTAAGGTCTATTTGCAAAAGCCTTCATTTGAGAGAGGATCCTGGTGAAAATTATAAACCTCTGGAGCAAAAATGGCAACATATTTTTGGATTTCCGCAGTAGTTACTACCAGTGATTGGTCTGGTCTAAATCATCCTAAAGTCCCTTCACAATCGTATAAACACACATTGCCTCAGCAACTCTACCCTTCTTAGCTTTCACCGCCAAACCACGGTTTAGAATTCCCCTGATGTTTTCACGGTTAGCCTTGCCTACTATATAGAGGTTTGGGGATTGGGCAATCCTATCCTGTGTGCCCTCAAAGGGAACAGTTGACGCTATTGCCTTGATAATCTCTGTGCCATAGGGAGAGGTAATAGTGAAGTTGAATGGGTAGCTCTTATCACCGATAGAATACACATGATTTTTTCGGATATAGTTATCTTGGTCAAACCAGTTGGGAAAGATCAACTTGATCTGGCCATCAGCATTCGACCTGCTTGCTCATTTTTCCTACAAATTCTTCGACCGAAAACTTAACACACCTTCGGCGCAAGCATTATGGGACGCAGGTTTGCACAGTTCCTACTTGTGCCGTCAGGTTTCTGCGTTGACAGAGTTTTCCCCCACCAATCGTCGATCCAGGAGGCCACCTAAAATCCGACTTTACTTCTTGGCTTCTTTGGTGGATTAAGGTCAGAAGCTTTCCTTTTGTAGAAGGCCACAAGCTCGTTCTTTGACATCCCCTTGGTTTCCTCTCTCAAGATTGCCCTGGCAAAATGGACTTGTTGAAGGGCGAAATCAGAGGGGAATTCCCTTTCAATTTTTCTCTTTATCTTTTCCGGTATTTTAAAACTTCTCTTCACCTTACTTTCACCTCCTTATACCAACTCCGGAGGAGTAACTATTTTCAACTCCCCATAGCCGGACCTAATATTTATCAGGTTTACCACTGCTTTTGTCCTTTCCCTGACGATGTGTTTGAAATTCCAACTAGTCAAATAGCGAATCCCTTTCACTGTGGCCACTGCAATATGTTGAGCATCTTCAGGATAACCCTTGGGGATTGCCCCTCCTTTTATGTATTCCTCGGCTAATTCAAGGGCTTCAGTAGTAATAGTGAGAGGTGGGAGAAGCGGAGTTATCAGGGCTCGCATACTTTCGCGTAGTTCAGCATCAGGAGTGGCAGCAACTTCCGCAGCGGTGATGTCAGATATGTAGCTTTTGAATCTGGGTAACTCTTTCCAGAAATAACGGGTAAGTTCCATGCGTTCCGGATTTCTCATATCAAAATAGGAACTGATTACGGATGTATCTAAGTAGATGGTAATCATAGAGCCTCTTAAAATGGTAGTTCGCAGATTTTCTAAGATGGCTGCAGAAAATCTATACTAAAGTTATGACAATCTGCGTTTGTCTCTGTCCAAAATGGGAATTCCTATACCATCAAGCTTATGCCCTTTATGGTCAGTCTTTAAAACCGATCATTTCACTACGGCTAAGGGAAGTTCCCGATCATAGTCACCGTTTATTCTTTCCACTCATCATAGAGGTTCATCCGTTTGTCCACCTTTACCAGGTAATTCCTGGTTTCCTCATAAGGGAGATTCCGTTTGAGCTTTTGAAATACTTTTTTAGCCTCCATCTGATTTATCCGTTCTATCGCTCGGTTTAGCTTTCTCGAACCAATGAGGGCTTTGCTCACATTTCCGGGGCCTGTGTTGTAGGCACTTATCATACAGTAGCGTCTGCTGGTTGGATCGCTTATCTTCCCAAAGTAATTGTTGCCCAGGATATGCAGATAGGCGCATCCCAGTTCGATGTTGTTCTGGGGGTTATAAAGATAATTGGGGGGGAGTAACCTATCTTGTTTGTGAATAAATATGTAAGCCTCCCTTGCCCCGGAAGTAGGGACCAACTGCATCAGCCCATAGGCTGGGACATTAGATCTGGCCTTGGGATTGAAGTAGGATTCGGTGTGAATTACGGCGAAGACCAATCTGAGATCGAGTTCGTATTTCTGTGCATATCTACGCACGGTCTCCAGATATCGTTGGGCACGAATTCTAATATGGTTAGGAACCAGGGGAAAGGTGACGGTGAGCTTCACCCGTTTGAGCCCATCCTTTGATGGAAATACCTTCTTCTTCACTTTTTTGACAATTTCCCTGGCAAAGGAGAGGGCGTTTTTTGCTGTTACCGGTTTTCCCTTTTCATCTTTCAGTTGCCCTTCTAAGACTGGCGTAGAGCCTAACGGTTGAGGCTTTTGATCCTTGACTTGGTAGTCCATTGTCTTGCCCTTATCGGTAACCAATTCCTCAACCGCCTTGGTCAGGTTCTCCGTTGCCAACTGGGGCTGAGACTTAGCTTGTTCCTCGCTCACTATCACCTCGACTTTGGCTTCGCCTTTCTCGAAATCAACTATGGTGCGGGAATTTAGGTTATCACCATATTCCACCCAGTCCTTTTTAGTTGAACCAGCGAATTTGTCCCATTTCTGCTCTACCTCATACCTGAACTGGGCATAGGCAATGCTGTCCGCTCTAAGGAAAGCCTCGTATTCCTTGGTTACCTCTTCGGTGAATTGGGCATACTCCTTCTGCTCCTGACGGAGCCACTCTTCATATGTTTGTTGGGAGTATGAGATCTGGACGAGGGAAAGAAGCAGACAGGAAATGATAAGCCATCTTCTTACCATTTTGCCTCCTTTACAGATAATGCAGATATAGGGAGGTCCTTTTAAAAATTCTAATAACAATCCTTGGGGGATGAGGTAAACCTGTAGCCTCAAAACAGTGGGTGGGAGCAAGCAATGGTTTACCCTATTGAACGCTCAACAATCAGATGGTTTTTCGGTGGTTTCATACAGACTGGTCAGGAAGTAAGAGGGGATAATTTTACCATTAGATCGGATCTGCCGACTGACACAGCCCTACCTAATTATATTCATCCGTTCAGGTGTGTCAAGGGATTTCTGGCGGGCTTCACAGACATTTAGCCCCCTGGGGGGCCAAATGCTCCAAGGGGTTTCACTGCCCCTCTGGTGCTCCGCAATCCTGGGCTTGCGCGGATTGCTCCGCCCTCACTTCTTGAAAAGGCTTAGCCCCTTTAGCCTACCCTCCATCTTTCGGAATTCCGAAACGTTAAATCAGGTTAACTCTGGGGTTTTGACCTGCCCAACGGCTTTCTTCACCCGGCCCGACCTTAAGCATTGGGTGCAGACGTTCAACCTTTTGGAAGTTCCGTCCACCATCACCCTCACCTTATGTAGGTTAGGGAACCACCTGCGCTTGGTCCTATTCTTTGCATGGCTGACTCGGTTACCAAACATCGGTCGCTTGCCACAAATATCGCATACCTTGGCCATCGCTTCCTCCTTAGGTTTAACAAAATTATGCATTGAGAAACCGCAAGATTTCACCAGAGTATCACGAGACATTCAAAATAAGGAGCTTTTTAAAACTGAAGGTAATCTCATTTGAAAAACCGTGTTTATCTGGTTTATGCATGTCCTTTTGCGGTTATATCCTTTTTATTTCCTATCCTTGCAATCCATTCTATTCCATCAAAGCCTAAATCAAAACTCACAATGTAGTCTATGCTGTATTCTTTGGCAAATAGGGCTATTAGGGCATCGTGGAAGTTAAGCCTCCCTTCCTTTTCCTTAATTAATTTCATAATCTCGCCGTAATGGTCCGGCACTTCGGGATAAAGCCATTCGATATCCTCTTCGCTTACAATCTCCTCCAGTTTTTCTATGAGTTCGGTAAAGTAATGGAGCTTATTTTTCTCTTTGAGCCTTTTCCCAAGAACTGAGACCACCTCATTTAATACACAATCGAGGTAGATGACCTCCCAATCTTTTTCCTTTAGAGCTCTTGCAATAGTCTTAGCATCATGGTGCCACTTATCCTTTTTGTCTATAAGGGCCAACAGGACATTAGCATCCATGATTGCTTTGTTCATTGCCATACTTCTTCCGTATCTTTAACTGCGTCTCCTCCAATGGAAGCGATGCCAGCGAGTTTAAGAAGATCACCTGCTGGGACTGATCTTACTTCTTCTCTCTGGATTTTCTGCTGAAGCTCTCTTAGTTGCTTCCGGGGAATCCGTCGTAAGATCTTTATGATTATTTCAGAAGGGATCTTGAGGGTAATATCGTTCATTTTTGTCAGCTCCCCTTTTAATTTTACACTAAGATAACATCACAGCGGAGGAATCGCAACCGATAATAAGTGTTTAATCTGTGCTATGGCAAGGTCTTGTTTTATGAATTTCTTGAGTAAACCTTGAAGCCCGCGTTTTATGAGGATCCCAATCAAGTTGGCAAAAACCACATAGGGCTATTAGGGTTTAATTCTCTCCAGCTCAAAGACCACGGGGTTTTGGGCATCTGGGCAGCAAAGGGTCGCCTTCCCCTCCTCCTTTTCCCAAGGGATATTCCCTCCAAACCTGAGGGCAGTAGCAAAGGGGAGGATCACATAGAAGGCCCAATGACAGAAATTCTGCGGGGGGAGATGTTCAAAGACGAACTCGTCACCCGGTTTGAGGCCGAAAGGACAGGTTCCTCCTTCCAAGACTCCCTTTACCCTCACCTTTATCTTAAAGCTGCTCAAGTCTTCCTCTCCTTCTTCTTTGCTGCCGGAAAGAGAATGTTGTTCAGGATAAGCCGGTAACCGGGGGAATTCTTATAAAGGGCCAAATTTGTCGGAGGATCATAGACAAAGTGTTCGTAGTCCTCCGGATCATGACCCCCTAAATAGGTGAATGTCCCCCGCCCATAGTTCCCATGTAGGTATTTAACTGCATCGGGGTTGGCTATCTCTTCGCCCATAATGATCACATGTTTTTTAATTAGGTCCTTCCTAAATGCCGTTGTCTGTCCCATAAACCCCTTGATCACCGAGACATGGTCTTGGGTGAGCATAGTAGGAACTGGATCATATTTTGCAGAGAACTCGAAGAGGGTGAAAGAATTCTTAAGGGGCCCCAGAGGCGGATATCCGTTCTGGGGGCTGATGTCAATGTCTGAGAACTCATAGACTAAGGGGTTAGTGATCAACTTGAAGTTGGTGAAGGCAAATGTCTTTGAGTAGTCAAGCTTTGCCTGATAGTCTGGATCAGGGGGATCCCCATCAAAGGGGGTATCGACGATATCTACCCCTTCCGCCGCCAGGGCGATATCATAGGTATCGGTGGCCGAACACATAGAGAAAAGAAACCCACCCTTGGCCACATAGTCCTTTATTGCCCTGGCCACGGCCTTTTTTAGCTCAGAGACCTTAAAAAAACCTAAATGTTTGGCCATCTCTTGATTTATAGCCACTTCCTTCTTATACCAGAGGGCGTTTCGATAGAGGCCATAGAACTTGCCATACTGTCCGGTGAAGTCCTCGTGGTGGAGGTGGAGCCAATCGAAGTCTTCCAGTTGCCCCGCTAATACCCCCTCATCCCAAAGGGTAGTGTAGGGTATTTGAGCATAGGTGAGGGCTAAGGTGACTGCATCGTCCCAAGGTTCCTTGTTGGGTGGTGTATAGATGGCAATGGAAGGAGCCTTCTCTAAGAGGATGTTTTCCATATTCTTTTCCTCGATCTCCTTGTAGATCTGAGCAATCTGGTCTCCACCAACTATGGTGAAGGATACACCCCGTAGATGGCAAATGTGGGCTATATCTTGGACCGCTGGGGTCATAAATGAGCCACCACGGTAGTTTAAGAGCCACTCCACCTTGTAACCCCACTCCAGGGCTTTATAGGCAACGCCATAAGCCTTCAAGTGATCGGCCTGCTCCAAATCCATATAGATTAGGATTTTATCTGCCCGGGTAGTAGAAGAAAAGACGCAGCAGCTTAAGAGGATAAAGAAAAAAAATGTTTTCTGATTCATCAGATTTCCTTCAACTTGTGGAGGAGGAGGGCAAGGGAGACGATTGCTGCCGTCTCCACTCTTAACCTTCTCCTCCCCAAGCTTACCAAATAGAAGCCCTTTCTCCTTGCCCTCTCCACCTCGGCTGAAGAGAATCCCCCTTCCGGACCCAAGGCGAGAAGGATTGTACTTGTTAGATTGTTCTCCAGCTTCAGCGGTTGGGCAGCGGGATGGAGACAGCAGAGGAAAAGCTGATCATATTGTTCCGCTTTTTGGAGGAACTGGTCGAAGCTCTGTGGCTTGGCTACCTTTGGCCAAAGGCTACGCCCTGACTGTTTCATTGCCTGTTGTGCTATTCTCCTCCACCGATCGACCTTCGTAGGGGAGGGATGAACCACCGTCCGTTCAGTAATTAAGGGGAGGAAGACGTTAGCCCCCAACTCTGTTCCCTTCTCCACCAGAATCTCTGCCCTTCTGCCCTTGGGGGGGGCGAAGGCAAGGGAGATTTCTACCCCAGGTTCATTTGTTGTTTGAAGAGCATCGACTATCTCACCCTCCAATCCTTGGTCGCTTAGCTTGCGGATGATAGCTTTATAGGAACTTCCCTGGCCATCTACCACCCTGATCTCATCACCCGGCCTCAACCTAAGCACCTGAGAGGCATGCCAGGTCTCTTCCGGGTCAAGAATAACCTTCTTGCCCTTAATTAGCTGGGGAGGGACGTAAAATGTCTCCAATCTTATAGAAGATTAAAGGTGCAAAAATCGGGTAATCAGATTCGGCCTTAGTCCCAAAGGAAGATCTTGGCTTATAGGGCCAGCTAAACTCCCAAAGCTTCTTTGATTTTGCTGAAGAATCCCTTATCCTCCTTCGGAGGTTTTATCCCTTCCATCTGGGAGAGCTTTTGGAAGAGGGCCCTTTCCTCTGGTCCCAAATGGGTTGGTATCCAAACCATTATCTTTACCAAAAGGTCTCCCCTTCCATAGCCGTGAAGATGGGGTAACCCTTTTCCCCGCAACCGGAGAACCATCCCTGATTGGCTCCCTCCGGGTATCTTTAAGTTGACGCTTCCCTCCAGAGTGGGTATCCTTACTTGATCACCCAAGACTGCTTGGGGGATACTTATAGGCAGTTCTAAGAGGATATCATCCCCCTGCCGCTGAAAGTGCGGGTGCTCCTTCTCCTCGATAAGGACTATTAGATCCCCCGGGGGGCCTCCACGGAGTCCTATATCCCCTCCCCCTTTTATAGGGATATAGTTACCAGTGGTGACCCCTGCGGGGACTTTCACCGTTACCGTAGAAGATGCCTTTATCCTCCCTTCCCCCCCACAGACGGAACAGGCCTGGTCAATTACCCTTCCCTCCCCTCCACAAGTAGGGCAGGTGCTTACATTGACGAATTGGCCAAAGATACCATGGGAGACCCTTCTCACCTCGCCCCTCCCTTGGCAGGTAGGGCAGGTACGCATTCGGCCACCGGTTCCCCCACAGGCGGAGCATCTTTGAAACCGTTTCAGCCTTATTGTCTTTTCCACTCCAGTGGCTATTTCCTCTAAGGAGAGCTTTAGCTTTACCTGGAGATCCGAGCCCCTCCTTGCTCTCTGACGGGATGCTCTCCTCTCCCCGAAGAGATCGCCGAAGCCGAAGTCGCTAAAGTCCCGCATAAAGGCACGCAGGGCATCGGAGAGATCAAACCCTTGAAAGTCAAAACCCTGGAAGCCACCCTTTAACCCGCTATGGCCAAAGCGATCGTATTGTGCTCTCTTTTGGGGATCCCTAAGGACCTCGTAGGCCTCCGTGGCCTCTTTAAACTTCTCCTCCGCTTCCTTATCTCCCGGGTTCTTATCTGGATGGTATTTTAGCGCTAACTTTCTGTATGCCTTCTTTATCTCTTCCTCGCTGGCATCCTTCGCCACCCCTAAGATCTCATAATAATCTCTTTTAGTCATTTGCCTCCTTTGGAGACAGCCACCTTAGCTGGCCGCAAGAGCCTCCCTCGAAAGGTATAGCCCTTCTCTAATTCCTGGGCAACCCAGTCTGCAGGGACCTGGCTATTCTCAGTATGGAGTAGGGCTTGGTGATAGAGAGGATCAAACTTCTTTCCTTCTGCCTCAATCTCCTTTAGCCCTTCCCTCTCTAAAAGGGAATTCAGGTTGTTGTAGATGAGGCTCACCCCCCTTTTTAGCCCTTTACCCTTGCTATTGGAGGCCCTTCTCAGGTCATCGAGGATCGGTAGAAGCTGAGAGACAAGCTCTTGATTGGCTGTCTCCAAAACTTCACCCATTCTCTTCTCCGTCCTCTTTTTGAAATTTTCCCACTCCGCGGCCAGGCGAAGATACCTGTCCTTCAATTCGGCAAGTTCTTTTTCCTTCTCCTTAAGTCGAGAGGTTAGTTCTTCGGAGAGCTTTTTGTAGCTTGTTCTCTTTTCCGCCATAGATCACCTCCTTAGGAACTTAGCTCCCTTCGATCGCTAACTTCTCCAGATGCTCTTACCACCCTATGGCGCTCGTCATCCTGCCCTTGCTGGGATTGCCCCATCCTCACCCTTCGGGACAGAGAGCCTTTAAACCTGTCCAAGGGTGCCCTCCGCGCCGGTTCCATGAGTGGGAAGTTCCCCCCGGTGAGATAAGCAGCAACAGAGAATCTCGGTGTAATCAGTGACCCTAATTAGCAGCTTTACTAAGAATGTAAACCCTTGCTCCCTCAACCATTAAGAAAAAACCGCCTTAAGGGAGAGTTTTGGATAAGACCCCAACTCATTGCTCTATCCAAGCTGTTGTCCTCCCGGCGGAGTTCCAGTTGCCTATGAGAGCAAAGATTGTTTACTTGGATAATACCCGAGCGATTAATTTTGAAGTATATTTGACTAAGGGAATAATCACAGAATATCGCATTCTAATTGGACCAATGACAGCTACCATCCCCTTCATGGCTGTGCTTTGGAAGGTGGAGGTAATTAGGCTGCAATTTTGAAGCTGACCATAGGCGTTCTCTCGTCCAAGGGTAACCTTGAAGCCTTCCTGTTTCATCCCGGAAGTGAGGGCCCTGGTGAGGCTACTGCTGTCTTCGATGAACTCCAAAAGGGGGCGCAGCCTCTCCACACTCTGAAACTCTGGGTATCTGGTAATGTTTGCTGCCCCATCACAGTAAAGATGTTCCTCACTGGAGAAGTCAAAGAGTTCTCCCGCCCTGTTCAGGATGAAACCAACCAATGGGGGGGCATCCTGAATTTCCCTTAACCTATCTCTTCCTGTTTCCCTAATCTGACGAAGGGATAGACCACACAGTCTCTCATTGAGGATGGAAGAAGTTAAGCTGAGTTTTTCCAAACTGACTTCAAAGTCAATCTCTAAAAGTACTGTCTTGATCAGTCCAGATTTTACAAAGAGAATGAGCATCACCCGGTTGGATGAAGCTGAGACAAGCTCCAACTTTTCCAGGATTGCCTGGTCGAATTTGAGAGCTAATGAGATACCAAGCTGGCGAGAGAGGTAGCTTAAGGCTCGTGAAGCATGTTCCAAAATTGCCTCCACATCATCTTCAGCGGAGGAAAGCTCCACCTCTATCTTTTTTCTCTCCTCAGGAGGTAGTCCAGTTGGTTTCATTAACTCGTCAATGTAATACCTATACCCTGCCTCCGTAGGGACCCTGCCTGCAGAGGTATGGGGCTGGCTGAGAAGCCCTAAGTTTTCCAGTTTAGTGAAGATATTTCTCACAGTTGAAGAGGCCACGCCCGGGTTGTAGTGCTCAACCAGAACCTTTGACCCTACTGGTTGGGCAGTGAGAATGTGGTGGCGGACAACTGACTCCAGGACATACCTCTCCCGGGAAGAAAGAGAAAAGGATCGTGAATCCATCCCTTGATCACCTCGGAAGGAAAAATAATAATTCCTCCCCTTTTTGTCAAGGGGA
This sequence comes from bacterium, assembly GCA_029932675.1. Taxonomy (GTDB): domain Bacteria; phylum SM23-81; class DAOVCL01; order DAOVCL01; family DAOVCL01; genus DAOVCL01. The sequence goes on along the minus strand of JAOZPP010000025.1, from coordinate 25,690 downwards.
AAAGGGCGTATCCTCTGGATTCGGATTTTTTAAAAATTTATCACTTTCAATTAAAGTTCTTTGTTGATATTGCCGATATATAAAAATAGCACTGGTTCTAATCCCGGTTGACAGGGAGAAGCCCTCAAGGAGAAGGCATTATCATCGAGGAGGGATTGAAATGCCTGAAGCAAAGGTTATGATAATTACCGACCCTTATGTGGGAAAGGGCCTCTTAAAAAATACGCTCAATCAAATCGGTTATACCAACGTTGTGGAGGCGGAAAGTGGGGTTGACGCTTTAGGCAAGATAGCCAAGGAGGATTTCCAACTGATCATCAGTGATTGGAACATCAACGAAGACGATGGAACGAAGTTCATTCAGTTGGTAAAGAATAGTGATATCCCTACCCGGATACCCATTATCTTGGTGACCAGTGAAGCAACTAAGAGCGAGGCTCAAGAGGCTTTAAAGGCGGCAAGGGTAAATACCAACAATTACATCGTTAGGCCGTTTACCGCCGAGGCTTTGAAGGAAAAGATAGATAAGGTCATATCTGGATACAAGATAATGGTCATAGATGATTCTTCAACCACCAGAAAGGTGATCACGAACATCTTAGGGCAGATCGGACATAAGGACATTATAGAGGCAGAAAATGGGATAGATGCCTTGGCCAAACTTGCCCAGAATAGGGTCGATCTAATCCTCTGCGATTGGAATATGCCTAATATGAATGGGTTGCAATTTGTGAAGTCTCTTCGGAGCATGAAGACTTATGGGAACATCCCCATTCTGATGGTTACCACCAATGCAGCAAAAGAGGAGATAATTCAAGCTTTACAAGCTGGAGCCTCAGACTATGTGGCTAAGCCATTCACCCCCCAGGTGATTCAGCAGAAAATTAGGAAGCTTTTAGGCCGATAAGACGGAGGCTTATATGGATAACAAACTCATTCAAGCAGTTAGAGATACGACCTTAGATGTATTTCAAACGATGGTCTCCATGGATCCAGTACCCGATGAGCCAATTCACGGTGACAAGGCTCCTCTAAATGGCGGCATTTCGGGGATTGTGGGAATAGCGGGGAAGGTAAAAGGGACCATTACCATTCACTTTGACAAGAAGATGGCTGCTAAGGTTGCCTCAAATATCCTGGAGGAGGATATAGAAGAGATCAATGAAGATGTGGAAGATGCAGTTGGGGAGATAGCCAATATGGTGGCCGGAGGGGCAAAGACTAAGCTATTCAAGAGCGGTATTGCCTTCGATATCTCTATACCCGCCGTAATTGCCGGGGAGGACTATACTATGGAGACGAAAATGGACGGAGAAGCAGCCTTACTTCCATTTACAGTAGGAAAGGAGAAGTTCTTTGTTGAGGTTAGCCTGCAGAGATAAACGGAAAAAAGTTCCTCTTTAGGAAAAGCTTTCCTCAGGAAGTGACCTTTTACCCTTGCCTAAGATTTTGTAGGGGATGGAATCGATAGGATTTCATCCCCTTTTTTGTCTTTTAGGGACCACCATCTTAAGTGGCATAAGATTTGCTAAATCTCCTGATGAGTTCAACCCGCAAGGGAGGGTTAAGGTCAAAGATCAGCAGGAGGATGGGTTATGTTAAAGGCAATGTTAACAGCGGCAACCGGAATGTCCGCTCAAGAGCTCTGTGTAGATGTTGTGGCCAACAACCTGGCCAATGTGAACACAACGGGTTTCAAGAAGAGCCGGGTTAGCTTTGAGGACCTCTTCTACCAGCACTATGGCCAGGGGGGACAAGAAGGCGAAAGGGGTCCCTTTTTAATTCAGGTAGGAAATGGGACCAGGGTGAGTGCCACTACCCGTGACTTCTCTCAGGGGAAGATAGTTCAAACTGGGAATCCCCTGGATTTGATGATAGAAGGGAGGGGGTTCTTTCAGGTGCTTATGCCTGATGGTTCCTTAGCCTATACCAGGGATGGTTCCTTTAAACTCGATGGAGAGGGGCGGATCGTTACCTCTGATGGTTACCTCCTTTACCCTGAGCTCACCATACCTCCAGAGGCTGCGGGGATCTCTATCTCACCTGATGGGAAGGTCTCAGTTACCTTAGTGGGAGAGTCAGAACCTGAAGAATTAGGGCAAATTACTTTGGCCAAATTCATCAACCCAGGGGGCCTCCAGTCTATTGGGAGAAACCTTTACCTGCCCACTGTTGCTTCTGGGGAAGCCTTTCTGGAGGAACCTACCCAGGAGGGGATGGGTCAGCTATCTCAGGGACAACTGGAGGCATCCAATGTGGATATAGTGGATGAGATGGTGGCTATGATAATGGCACAAAGAGCCTATGAGATAAACAGTAAGGTCATCCAAGCCTCCGACACTATGCTCTCCCTTATCAATAGGCTTTCCAGATGAGGAAATTTTTTAGTATCATTCTTTTTGTTCTCCTTTCTCCAGGCCTTACGGTCCAGGCGAGTTATCTCCCTCAGGGGCAAATAGCCTCGTTGGTAAGGACTTATATCATGAATCGACTTGGTGGAGGGGAGGATAAGTTCCAGGTGGAGGTTTTAAATATCCCCCAAGATATCGATACGGGATGGGAGTTACAGGTTGTTCCTTCCTCCCGGAAGAGTTACCTGGGTACCTATCTGGTGAAATTGAGAGCCTTTTCTCAGGGGGTGCTGGTCAAGGAGGTTCCACTGATTGTGAGAGTAAGGGAGGTGGGGAAGGTCCTGGTGGCTACTAAGTTGATCAAGAGATACGAGGTCCTTACCGAGGATAAGGTGGCTTGGGAGGAGAGGGAGATACCTCCCTTCATTCGGCATCCTTTGAGAAATTTGGAGGAAGTTGTTGGCAAGAGGGCAAAAAGAGGTATCAATCGGGGGGAAGTCGTTACCGCCGATTTGGTGGAGGTTCCCCCGTTGGTAGGGAAAGGGCAAGTAGTAGAACTCAGCTTGAAACATCCAGGTTTTTCTCTAAGGACGAAGGGCAAAGCGCTGGAGGATGGTTGGGAAGGGGATGTAATTAGGGTTAGGGTCTTAGCTTCTGGTAAGAGGCTTTCAGCCAGGATTGAGAAGGGCGAGGTTCAAATCCTCAATTGATTAGGAGATGGGGTGAGTAGATTTTTACCCATAATTTTGACTTTCCTCCTCCTCTTACCCCAATTGGGGAAAGGGGATTCCCTTACTGTTCCCTCATATTCCCTCTACACCGATAGGAGGGCACAGAGGGTGGGGGATATCCTTACTGTCTTGATCACTGAACAATCTTCGGCCTCCAGAACGGCAAGAACCTACACGCAAAAGAAGGACGAGATCTCTGCCTCCGGTGGAGGGACAGGGGTTTTGGATTTCATCCCCCTCTTCTCCGGGGGGGTGGACTACAAGAATAGGCATGATGGGGTGGGCAGAACCTCGCGTCAGGGAAAACTCTGGGCCACAATAACTACCCGCGTAGTGGAGATCCTGCCCAATGGAGATTTGCGGATTGAGGGGAAGAAGACGGTTCAGGTGAATCAGGATAAGGAGGAGATAACCCTTAAAGGGTTAGTGAGACCTGAGGATATAGGACCAGATAACACAGTCCTCTCCATCTATGTAGCCGATGCTCAAATTGGATACAAGGGGAAAGGGGCAATCGACGCTGGGCAAAAGAAGGGTATATTCCTCAGGATCCTCGATTGGTTCTTTTAGTTGGATAATTCATTTGTGACACAGGTTTAAAGGCAGAAATGTTGAATACTAAGAGGAAAAATTACTTTCTGAGAATGTCTCTCTTGATATGGTTATCCCTCTTTGCCTTCTCTTCTCTGACTTACTCTACCAGGATAAAGGATATAGCGGAGATCAGAGGGCCGGATGAGGAGCAGTTGATTGGTTATGGCTTGGTGGTCGGCCTTAAGGGGACAGGGGATAGCCGGAGAACAGTATTTACTGTCCAGACCATAATCAATATGTTGAAACGAATGGGGATAAGTATCTCGCAACCCAACCTGGAGGCTAAGAATGTAGCCGCGGTTATGGTTACTGCCACCCTTCCTCCCTATGTGAAGAAGGGGAATAGGGTGGATGTGACCGTATCTTCCCTGGGAGATGCCAAAGGGCTTGATGGAGGCACCTTGTTGCTCACCCCGTTGCGTGGGCCGGACGGAGAGGTATGGATCACTGCACAGGGGCCCATCTCCACAGGCCGGGTGGGACCGGTCTCTCTGGTTCATCTTCCTTATAGGTATAGGTTAGCTACTGTGGGAAGGATTCCCAATGGGGGATTAGTGAGGAAAAGCCCACCAGAAGGTTTCTATAAAGAAGGGGTGATCTATATCTGCCTATATCAGCCTGACTTTACCTCAGCATACCGGGTAGCTCAGGCAATCAACAAGCAGATGGGAGAGGGAACGGCAACCCCCCAGGATGCTTGTTCAGTGGAGGTGAAGGTTCCCCAAGATTCTACCAGGGGGAAGATAGTGGTTGGCTTTGTCTCCCAACTGGAGAATTTGCGGGTCGTTCCTGATGCCCCGGCCAAGGTTGTTATAGATGAGCGAACGGGGACAGTGGTGGTGGGAGAAAATGTGGAAATTTCACCAGTTGCCATAGCCCATAAGGGCTTAAAGATTGAGATAGCTTCCCAGACCCTTGTCTCCCAGCCGAAACCGTTTTCTCTGGGTCAGACTGCCATATTTACTCAACCGCAAGGTGCCCTTTCTGAGCAGGGAGGGAAGCTATACTCCCTTCCACCAAGCACAACAGTAGGGGAGGTAGCGGACGCTTTGAATACCTTGGGTCTAAGCCCCAGGGATATAATTACTATTTTTCAAGCTTTAAAAAAAGCGGGAGCCTTACATGCCAAGCTGGTGATAATATGAACAAGGGAGTGAATCATATAGCTTCTTTCCATACTTCACCACCTGCCTGGAAAGGAAGAAATGAAGGAAAAATAGAGAGTGTCTGTAAGGAGTTTGACTCACTTTTTCTCTCCTATCTACTGAAAATTATGAGGAAAACCATACCCAAATCCGGCCTTCTGGAAGGTGGAATTGGGGAGGGGATCCTCACTGATATTATCGATCAAAATCTGGCTATTGAACTATCTAAAAGGGAAGGTTTAGGCCTTTCTTCCCTCCTCAGGGAAACCATGAGGGGAGAGGGGGTGGTTGGGGTAAAAAGGAGCAATCTCCCCCTCTGGTCACAAGGAGTCCTTCTTCAGGCGTATAGGGAACCCCTTGAGTCAAAGATCCCATTGGGGGCTCTCAATAGGCTGAGGAGGTATGACCATCTGATCATTGATACTGCTACATCTCATAATCTGAGCCCCAATCTAATAAGGGCAATTATAGTCCAGGAATCCGGGGGAGAGCCGCGGGCCTTATCTCCCAAAGGAGCTAAGGGACTTATGCAACTTTTGGACGGGACAAGCAAGGAGTTAGGGGTGATTGATCCTTTCAACCCTGAAGAGAATATAAGAGGCGGATGTAAATACCTAAGGCTGCTCATCGATGGATTTGACGGGGATCTCCAGAAGGCCTTAGCAGCCTATAATGCCGGTCCTCAGGTGGTGAAAAAGTATGGTTCCCTCCCCCCCATAAAGGAAACAAGGGAATATGTGAAGGGGGTATTGAACTACAAAACTCTCTTTGATCTGATCTATCCATCCCCTTGACTTTACATACCTTTTGTCAAGGGCCCTTCTGTGAGCGAACCGGCAGGAAGCCATAATTGAACTCAGCTCGCCAAGTTCCCCAGAGTGGCTTTCACCCCTCCGGTACTCAGCAGTCCTCCCCTTGGGGGGATTGCTCCCCGGTCCTCGCCCTCCTTTCCCTCCCAGGAGGGAAGATCTATTGGTTAGGCGAAGGGTCCAAATTAGCCCTTTGCTCTCTCTATGAAAAGCAAAAAACGTCTAAAGGAAACCTTTAACTTTGCCGATATAAAATAAGATGGATCCACTGGAGAATCTGACCAACCTCTTAGGGGAGGAGATAGAAAGGCTAAAAGGGCTTCTCCTTCTCTGCGAAGAGGAGAAGAAGTCCCTGGTTGCGGAGGATATCCACTCCCTAAATCGGGAAAACAGGGCACAGGAGGAGCTGATTTCTCGACTGAGGGAGGTAGAGCGGGCACGGGTGAAGGTCACCGAAGAGATAGGTAAAAGTCTGGATTTGCCGGGGGAGGGGTTTAGCCTTTCAGAATTGTTGCCCCATCTTGAAGAGCCTTACTCCACGAGGCTAAAGCAAATGGGGGATAGGCTGCGTCAATATCTGGAAAGGATAAAGAGCATAAATAGGACCAATGCCCTTCTTTTGGCCAATTCTCTGAGGATTATTCAGAAAAAGGTGAGCTTTTTGACCAAGATTGGGGAGGGGGATGATACCCTCTACTGCCAAGAGGGGAGGATCAGCCCAAGGGGGGTGAAGAGAAGAATTGTAGATAGAAGAGCTTAGGCCCAAAGTCCTGGGGCCCGTGGATTCAGGGGAAAAACTGCGAAGGTTAGGCCCCTCTATAAAGGAGCCCCCTGCGGACTTTGGGCCTGGCTTTAAAGAGGAGAGAAAGATGAGCGGTCTGGTGGGTATACTCGACATCGGAAAGAGAGCCCTGATCGCCTATAGGCTGGCTATGAATGTCACTGGACACAATGTGGCCAACGCCAATACGCCGGGCTTTTCTCGCCAGAGGCCGATCCTCACTACAACCTTGCCCATTGATTTCAATCCTGGACAACTGGGCACTGGAGTAAAGGTTGACCAAATCCAGAGGATGCGGGATCAGTTTCTTGATCTTCAGGTGAGAGAGGAGATGAGCTCTGTAGGGCAATGGGAGGAGCGGCAGAAGTTTCTGAGTGAAATAGAGACCATCTTCAATGAACCCTCCGATAACAGCTTGAACAATGCCCTCGCTGAGTTTTGGGGCAGTTGGCAGGATCTGGCCAACGATCCGGAGAATATGGCGGCTAGGGTGAACGTGAAGGAGAAGGCCAAAGTCCTTTGTAACACTTTCCATCTTTTGAGGTCTAAGCTGAGGAGAGTTCAGGAGGATATAAATCAGTCCATATCGGGGAGGGTAGAGGAGATAAATTCATTGGCTCAAAGAATAGCTAAACTAAATGGCCAAATTGTCAGAATAGAGATCCGGGGGGAGAATGCCAATGACTTAAGGGATCAGAGGGATCTCCTCATAGACAAGCTTTCCAAGATAGCTGATATATCTACTATAGAACTTGATGATGGATCAGTGAGCATCTCCCTAGCGGGGAACTCCCTGGTGGAGAGGGTAAATACCGTAAGCCTGAGGACATCTGTTCGTTCCACCCCTTATGGTGCGGTTCTCGATGTCTCCTATGGTCGAGGTGGGCAGGTCCTCAGCCTTACAGATGGGGAGCTCAAGGGGCTCATTGATCTAAGGGATGAGGTGATACCTGAATATATTGGGGACTTAGACAACCTTGCCTCTACCCTGATCTCCAAGGTGAACACACTACACTCTGCCGGTTATGGCTTAGATGGTTCGACTACAGGGCTGAACTTCTTCTCAGGAAGCAACTCCTCAGATATAGGTGTAGAACAGACAATTGATGAGGACGTTTCCCTCATAGCAGCCTCCACCGATGGTTCACCCGGAAACGGGAGCAATGCCTTAGCAATCTCCGACCTGGCTAATCAGCTTACTATGAACGATAACTCGGCCACCTTTGGGGATTTCTATCAATCTATGATGGGAAACTTGGGCATCCTTAGCCAGGAGGCATCTCAAAACTATACAAATGCCTCATTGTTGCAAAACCAACTGGAAAACCATAGACAATCTGTAGCTGGAGTCTCCTTAGATGAGGAGATGGCCAATATGATAAACTACCAACACTCCTTTGAGGCGGCTGCCCGGATCATCAATACAGTGGACGAGATGATGAACACGATCATAAACCAGATGGGGGTATAGGGGAAGAGGGATTGAGAATGAAGAATTGAGGGGGTGAAATCCTTTGGAGCCCCTGTTAGAATAAGCCCTCGTGAGGCGGTTCTCAACGAATTGACCACAACCCCTTGAGGAGGTATATATGCGAATTACCAACAATATGATCTCCCGAATATTTCTCCTTAACTTGGAGAAGAGCGCGACCAGGCTTCTCCAAATCCAGGAAAAGCTCTCTACCGGAAGGAGGTTAAACCGCCCTTCAGATGATCCAATTGGCACCACTAAGGCACTGCATCTCCGGTTATTGGAGAAACAAAATGAACAATATCAAAGGAACGTAGAGGATGCCAGCAGTTGGTTAAATTTTAACGATGCGGTTCTAAACAACCTCCAGACCGGCATCACTCGAGCTAAGGGGATAGCAATTCAAGGTTCAGACAGCACCCTCAATGACCAGGACAGAAAGGCTTTGGCTCAAGAGGTCAATCAAATCTTGGAGACAGTACTCTCCATTTCCAATTCCAAATTTAAGGGTAAATTCATCTTTGGGGGAACGGAGACTACTACCCAACCCTACATGGCCACGCGGGATGCGGTAACCGGGGAGATCACCGCCATCACCTCCAACCCAGTTGGGCTTGATGGTGAGATCCTCCGGGAGATCGAGCCTGGGGTTACCCTCTCCATCAACATCTCCGGGAATGATGTCTTCACCAAAGATGTGGACGTATTCCAGACCCTTATTGATTTGAGGGATGCCTTGAATGGGAACGATCCAGATCAAGTGAACGATCTCTTGGACGAGTTGGAGACCTCTGCTAATCAGGTGATCACTGCCCAAAGTGAGATCGGAGCCAAGGCAAATAGGGTGGAAGGTGCCCTCTCCTGGCTTCAGGATGAGAACTTGAACCTCGTCAAACTTCTCTCCGAAACTGAAGACGCTGATATGATCAAAGAAATAGGTGACCTCCAACAACAACAGATGATTTACCAATCAACTTTGGCCTTAGGGGGAAGGATACTCCTCCCCAGCTTAATCGATTTCATCAGATAGATGATGGAGGTAGGGGCATGGTCCTTAAGCAATCCACTCCAGGGGGAGATTCCCTGCTTAAGATAGGTCAGGTAGCTCGCCTCACTGGTGTCCCCATCTATACCCTTAGGTATTGGGAGAGGATATTTCCCGGTGTATTAAATCCCTTACGCACCCCTGGGGGGCAGAGGAGATATGACCGGGAGAACCTTCAGGTGATTTACCGGATTAAGGAGTTACTCAAGGAGAAGATGTATAGCCTGGCTGGGGCAAGGAGGATCTTGCACGAAGAGATGGGTCAAGGGAATGAAGGGGAATAGAAGAAGGGTAAATCTCTGTCCGGCAGAAATACTGGATATCGATATCAACAAGTTCGCCTCTACTATCGCTCGTTGTAAATGGTTGACAACGGGCTTCTTTAATTCTATTATGAAAAATGCAGCCAGAGCGACCCGCTATTGGCCTTAATTTAGGTAGAGAAAGGATTCTCTGCTTGTAGTTTAGAAAAGACTTCGGAGGTATTAAGATGAGAGGGAACATCACTATGGCCGTTGTGCTCAGTTTATCTATTTGTTTAGTAGTCCCATCGACGAAGGCCGAACTACCCCAGAAGGCTCCAAAATTGCCAAGAAAGCATACGGAATTACCTCCAGCTACAGGTTTTCTCCCTCCCCCAATGGATCTTTCCCATTTGACAGGGAAGAAACTGCCTAAACGGTTCAAAAGTTTACAACCCCCTGCTCAGTGGGACTGGCGAAAACAGGGTAAGGTTACTTCAGTCAAAAACCAGGGGAACTGTGGTTCTTGTTATGCATTCGCTTCGGTAGCCAATATCGAGTCCAAGATGTTGATGGATGACGAGGGAACTTATGACTTTTCAGAGAATAATGCCAAGGAATGCAACTGGTATGGGACAAGCTGCGGAGGTGGTAGCTACTACCAAATGGCCAGTTGGTTTTCGAAAGAAGGAACCGTATCGGAATCATGCGACCCTTACGTGCCCAGTGATGTCAGTTGTAATTCCGCTTGTTCCCATATAAAGACCCTCTTGGATTGGAGGATAATATCTGGGAATAGCGTTCCGGCTACGAATGTATTAAAGGACTACATTTACACCTATGGACCAGTTTACACCACTTTTTATGCTGGTGACGACAACGACCCCAGTTGGCGGAGTGAATTTTCCAGCTATGACGGTTCATATACGCTTTATTATACCGGAGACTGGGACCCCAATCATGCGGTTTTAATTGTGGGATGGGATGACACCCTCTCCCATGCGGGAGGAACGGGGGCCTGGATCGTGAAGAATAGTTGGGGGACCAACTGGGGGGGAACCTGTGGTTATGGGACGGAAAGGGGCTATTTTACCATTGCCTATGGCTCTGCTAATATTGGGATGTGGTCTTCTTATATGGCCGATTGGCAGAACTATGACCAGAACGGGGAGGTTCTCTACTATGACGAGGGAGGCTGGACGAATAGTTGGGGCTATGGATCAACAACAGCCTGGGGGCTCTGTAAATTTGTCCCCTCCTCAGCGTTCAACCTCACTCGGGTTGAGTTTTGGACAACAGATGCCACAACCGATATCGATGTCTATATTTATGACAGTTTCGATGGATCCACCTTAAGCGGCCTGTTGTCCAGCAAGCTAAATAGCAGCTTCGATGAAGCCGGGTATCATTCGATTCCCTTGGACTCCCCCCTTTCGGTTGCCGCGGGAAACGATATCTATGTGGTAGTGAAGTTTACCAACTCCAGTGGGACATACCCAATTGCCGCCGATGATCAAGGGCCGAATGAGACAGGAATTACCTACATCAGCAGCAACGGGAGCAGCGGTTCCTGGTATGACCTGGGGGCAAACCAAGCAAATGATGTGGCTATCAGGGTGCGCAGCAGTGGATTACCTACCCTTACCCTTATCTCCCCGAATGGGGGGGAGGACTGGGAGGTGGGGAGTAGTCATCTGATTAGCTGGACATGGACAGGTTCCATAGCCGAGGTGAAGTTGGAATACAGCACCAATGGGGGCACGGATTGGGCGACTGTGGTGGCCTCCACGGCCAATGATGGGAGCTATTCCTGGACTGTGCCGGCCACTCCCTCTACGGACTGTCTGGTGCGGGTCTCCGATGCTGTAGATGGTGATCCACAGGATGTGAGCGATGGTCCCTTTACAATCACTCAGCCAACTCTTACCCTTATCTCCCCGAATGGGGGGGAGGACTGGGAGGTGGGGAGTAGCCATCTGATTAGCTGGACATGGACAGGTTCCATAGCCGAGGTGAAGCTGGAATACAGCATCAATGGGGGCACGGATTGGGTGACTGTGGTGGCCTCCACGGCCAATGATGGGAGCTATTCCTGGACTGTGCCGGCCACTCCCTCTACGGACTGTCTGGTGCGGGTCTCCGATGCTGTAGATGGTGATCCACAGGATGTGAGCGATGGTCCCTTTACCCTTAGCGATGGAACTCCACCGTCCAAGGTGACCAACTTGGAAGCCTCGGCAACTGACACTACTGTAATGCTTACTTGGTTACCGGCGACGGACAACATCGGTGTTGACCATTACCTAATCTACCGCGATACAACCAGTGGTTTCACGCCGAATTCTGATGATTCCCTGGGATTTTCCTATGATACCGCTTTTATTGATCTGAAGGTGGGGCCGGGGATAACCTATTATTATCGGGTTTCAGCAATAGATAGCGCTGGAAATGAGGGAGAATATTCCGAGGAAGCTCAAGCCACCATCCCCGCTGGGCTAAGAACTGAGGAGTTCCTGGACCATCCAGAATCCTTTCTTCTAATGCAAAACTACCCTGATCCATTCAATCAGGTTACGGAGATCAGATATTTCCTTCCCCAAAGTGCTCAGGTTAAGCTGGAGATTTACAACCTTTTGGGTCAGCGGATCGCCACCTTAGTGGATGAAAGGCAAACCTCTGGATACAAGAGCGTAAGATGGGATGGTGGTCCATTTGCCTCAGGCGTTTATCTATATCATATCAGGGTAAGGACTTATACAGAAACCAAAAAGATGGTTTTGCTCAAATAGCACTGGAAACTAAACTGCCCTCCAGACCTTAATTGGAGGGCAGTTTCTTTTCTCCGGGTGGAACTTAATCCCGATCTAATGATTATGTATCTGTCTATTGGGAGTAGGCCATAGGTCTTTCGGTCTGTCTGCTATTTTCTCAAAATTAGAATACCTCTTTCTTAAACGCCTTCCTTAGCTCTTCATCCATTTGAGAGCTATCATCCCTCAGCCACCTTCCATCCACCTCGGGGGAGAGGGGGGAGTGATTTTTCACATACTCCACTACCATAAGCCTGACCGGAACCCCTGAGTAGTAGATATCATCCTGAGGCACGGTAGTGAGGATGTTCAACCCGATGTTCCCTTGGGCGATGAAGTCGGTGGTCACCACTCTGTATATCTTGTCCGGGTCCAGGACTTTTCCGCCAACCTCAAAGTGGGTTATACGGTCCATATCCGGTCGGTTGTGGTTATATACAATTTTCCCTCCAGAGGTAATCAAGCCATGATGATCGTCGCTCACCCTGATTTCTATAATCTTCTTCAAAAAACGGCCATCCATCTTGATGATTACGGCTTGATTGCCAAAGGGAAGGACCTCGAATATGTCCTTGGTGGTTATGGGCCCGGCGGGTATCTCCTTTCTTATTCCCCCCAAGTTAATGAAGGCGAAGTCTCCATCCATCCTTTCCCTCATCGCATCAACCACCACAAAGCCCATTAGGTTGTTGGAGGCATCCCCCCGGGTAATGTTCACCTTTGTGTAGCCAATGGGAATCTTCATCCCTTTCTCTACTCGGACAACCTCATCGTTTATCCTCTGAGCGATATCTTGATCTGGCCAGAACTCATCGGAAAAGGGAGTAAGGAGTTCTCCTGCTTTAGTGGTTAGTTCATATCCAGCCAAGGTCTTCGTCTTTCTATCCACGATGAGGATAACTTCCCCTAAGCTTGATCCATAGGCATAAGTTTGGAAGAGTAGGGTGTGGTGAAAAGGTTCCTCCCAGGGCTGGCGATAACCCACATGGATGTGTCCGCAGAAGAGGATATCTATCCCTGGCACTTGATGAGCAAGTTCCATAGCATTGATCATCCAAGTTCTTCTCTCTCCCTTTTTCTCCCTTTCTATCATCCTCTTGTAGGCGTCATTAACCCCCCAAGGGATACCTAAGTGCACCGAACCGATGATAAGATCAGCCCCCTTAGCCTTTACTTCCTTGATATACTTTTCCATCACTGGAGCTGCCGGGAGAAACTTTACTCCCTTTATATTCCCAGGAAAACTCATCTGCTGGGTCTCAGTAGTGCAGAGGCCAATTATCCCCAATTTTATTCCCCCCACCTCCTTGATGAGGTATGGTTTGAGGAAGTTTAGTATCTCCCCAGTCTCTGCATTGACGACATTGGCTCCCAAGAAGGGAAAATTGGCCATTTCAGCTAATTCCCGGAGGTTATCCACCCCTTTATCGAAGTCATGATTCCCTACGGTGAGCAGGTCATAGCCCACCCTGTTCATATACTCGATTACCGCCCTGCCTTTGGTCTTTGTCCCCACGGGAGTCCCTTGAAAGATGTCCCCGTCATCGATGAGCAAAAATCCCCAGCCATTTTCCTTGGCCTTCTCCCTTTCGGCCTGAATGATCGTCGCCTGCGAGGCCCCTCCTCCCAAGGAAGGGGGAAACTCGCGGCTCATAAAGGTCGCCTTCTGTGGATTAATGCCCCCATGGACATCGTTTGTATGCATAACCACAATCCTTTGTCCATCTAAGGCCCAAAGGGAAGGAATACACAGCAGGGAGAGAACAGTTGTTAGATAGATAGATCGTAGTAGCTTCAAATTAAATACCTCCTAAGTTTGATAGCTTATCGTTACTATAAATTTAATCAAGGATTCCTTTATTCGATCCTTTCTCGGTGGTACACTTTCCGGGAAGAGGTCCTCCTGCCTATATTCCCTATTCCCCACCTCCCCTCCAAAGTCTATATCCATCCCCTTGCTCTTAAATCCTGTACCGAAGGTGAAGGCCGATCTGGCCATGCCCTGGCCAAAGGGGGATGGCTGATAGAGGAATCCGAACCTCGCCCGAATTTGGTTGAAGAAGATGTGTTCAACACCTCCCTTTATCTCCCAGACATCTCGCAATTTGGGGAGGGAGGTGTCTGGTAGCGATGTTCGCAGCTTAGACCATCTGGTGAAGGCCGTCTCCAAGTATATTCTGGTTTGAAGTATACTCCTCGGCCTATATTCCACCCCAAAGTTAACCTCCCAAGGGTAGGTAAGTTTATAACTAAGGGTGGTGTCGGCTATAAGGGAATCCCCCAAAAAATCCTGATAGTAATGGTCACCCTTGATGGTCGGCTTTGACCCGTAGGAGAGGCCAAACCTGAATCTGCCCGAGGCCTTATAGGTGAGACCTAAGGAGATGTTGCTTCCCTTAAGGGCTCTATTCTTCCATACCTCCCTTCGGTCGGTCTGAGGGGTATTTAAAGAATCTGTTTCCCTGGATTTCTTTGCCGTTCCCCGCAGGATATTCAGGGAGACTCCCACTCCCAACCAGGGAGTAACCCCCTGGGAAAGGCTAAAGGAAAGGGCGTCTATTTCACCAGAGGACTTGATCAAATTCCGGGCTAAGAGTTTGTCCTTGTTAGGGTCTTTCAGCCCCCTTATTTCCTCCCCATATTTATATCTGAAATTAGAAAATGGATACCAAGCTAAGCCGATGGTGGGGATGTATGGGAGGGTGGACCCTTTAACCACTGCGAGGGAGAAGTCATTGTAGTAGTTGGTGTTCATCGCATAGGTGTTGTAGGTGAGAAAGCCCTCGAAGCTGTCATGCACAGGGAATGCCCTATCTTCGGATGCTTGAGTAATCCTCAGGGAAGTGGCTAAGCGTAAGTTCTTTACCTCGGAGGAGAGCGCAGGATTTAGGCCTATGGCCAATGGTTCACTCAATACTCCTGTATGTCCTAAAGATAAGGACCGAGCATTTAGGGCGGTAATCCTTTCCCCATAATAGGTGTCGTAGAAGGTGTAACCCATAGTCCTGCCTAAGGGAAGAAGTAGAGAAAATACAGACAAGAAAAGCAAGGATCTTTTTTTCATCTTGGCCTCCATGACTTACCAGTTATAATCAATCTGCAGCCGGAAGGAGGGGGTGAACTCCCTCACATTCCAAGCATCCGGATCTTTTTCCCAGGGCTCATTTTTATATGTCCGCGCATCCACATAGCTTCGGGGTAGGGAGCGATCCAAAGTGTATTTGAACCTCACCGATAGGTTGGGCGATAGCCTATCAGCGATGGAAAACCAGTAACGATACGAATGTCCATCGAGCACCAAGAACTCGTTGTCCTCAAATGTCCAGAAGAAGCCATTATATATACCTATAAAAGCCTTTAGGGTTAGGTTCTCGTTGAAGTTATGAGTAAACATGGCTCCGAGGGCCTCAGTAGGTTGGGATGCCTGACCGGAGACCGGATGTCCCCCGTCCGCTTCCGGGTTGTTCACCAGTCGGGGACGGGGTGGCCACTTGGTGTGCCCAGAAACATAGATGAAGTCCAGGTCATCATAGCCAGAAAGGCGGGCATCTAAATGGAGACGAGTGGAGACCTCTTCAAAACTTGTCGGGGTGAGCCCATTGGACCAGTTGCGGGACTGCCATTTCTGTCTCAGCTTAAATCTCAAGGGATAGATAAGCCTGTACTCCAACTTGGCTACCACCCTTGAGTAGTGAGCTCGATCTGCCTTGCGCACCCAGTTGTCGAACTCTATCTGGGGAATAAGCCTTTCGGCTATCCGATAGCGGGAGGAGAGATAGATCCCCTCTTCTGGCTGGGGGGTGACTGAGTTGTCGTAGAGGTTTCCATACCAAGGGTCTTTAAGGTAGTATTCATCTTCAAGAATAGTTCCCTTGAACCTGGGGTAGTTGGAGAAAGCCCGGCAATAGGGGTTGTCATAGGAAAGACCGTAGTTACGATAGAGGATCAGTAGGTTGAGGTTTTCATATTGGAGGTAACCACTGAGGACGATGGCCCAAGGGTTTCGCTTGAAGGGCGATCCAGCAGTATCCATTACCGCATACTCCCCCTGCAGGGAGAAGTTCTTATAGATGGTCTGGAAGTCTGCCCCATAGAAACGGCGGAACTTCCCGGGGCTTTTATAAAGGCTATAGATTTCACTATCCGTAGTAGTAAGCTTATCTGTGCGGGAGACAACGGTCGCTGTTTGGGGGTCAAACCAACGATTGTATAAGCTCTCATAATAACTTAGGCCGATGTGGCTCCCCAAGATCGGGCTGTATCTCAGATGTCCTCCGTATGTAGTTTCCTTGAGGACGTCCCTCATCGGGAGGAGGCCGTATCTCTCCCTTTCTTTATTCTCCATCTTTGGGGTCATAATGATGTAGGAGTAGACGCTTCCATCTGGGTTAAGGACGGCGTCCTTTCGATCATTGGAGTAGAAGAAGATGCCATCTATGGTCCGCCAGGACCCTTGGAGAGCTACCCCCCGCAGGGCGAACTCTTCAGTGCGAGAAAGGTCACCCAAGACACCGATATATCTTTTGTCCCAGGAGAAACCGGACTTGCGGGGTTTAAAGAAATCAGTATTTTCCATTACCAGACCTTGGCCGAAGGCAAGCATATAGTTGCCCAAAACCACCCTCTGGAGGGAAAATCCTCTCCACTTTAACCCCTCTAAACTTACATACCACTTTAAAGTAGGGGGAATTCGTAAGCTGAAGATTGTCCTATTACCAAGTGTAGGCCCTCCCTCTTTTATGTATTGAATTTTGGCCTCCTCCTTCTCGCCTTGGCTTCTATGGGTAAGTAGGCCAAGTTTGAAGTGGTTTCCCCACCTTAGCCTCAGTTTGTTGGTGAAGGCAGGTCTTTGCTGATATAGCTTTAGCCGGTTGTACCAGGACTCATGTTCACCGCTTTTTGCCACGATATCCTCATGGAAGATGTCCATCAGGTCATTATCCAAAGGGGTATTGTAGAGCCTCACCTGATAGTCGCCATGGATCTCCCTTCCTTTTTCCTTGGGTGTATATCTTAGAAAATACCTTGCGTTGGAATAGCCCCAACCGGAGAGTCCGGGGACCCTTCGTAACTCACTGCGACTGGCTATCCTTCCCGCCCTCTGACGGTGCTTGATGATAGCCAATGCATCCACGGGGGAGACGTTCTGTAAGTTCATCAGATCATAGAGGGAGGCAGTATTCACATTCAATGGGGAGAGAGCGATATCTGTCCAAGTATCAACCAAGCCTTCATTTGTCCCTTCGGTTGAGGCCCATTGGGAGATGCGATAGTAGATGGCATTTCTCCTGCGTAATTCTTCGCTGCCTTCTTCTACTGGGATTATCTTAATCAAGGGTTTGATCCGGTTAAACTCCTCTTGGTCGATCTGAGGCAATTTGCGCAAATCATAAATGCTCTTCAGATATGAACGGTAGTAGATGTAGTTATAAATGGAAAGGGCATCCTGCTTGCTAAGGGGGAGCCTCTCTATCTCCAGAAGGGTAGCGTGGTTTATATCCAGTTGGTTCTCCGGGGTATATCCCTCCCCTAAAAGAGGAAGGGGCAAAAGGAAGAAGAAAACTATGATCCATATCTTGATAAGATTTCCCATCTGCCCCTCCTATCTCTCGATCCGGTAACCCAAGGTCAACTGATGGGTAGAACCTGGCTGGGAATTGTAAGAGAAGCCATAATCGAAGGAGATGCCCTGGTAGTTGATGCCCATCCCCAAGGTATAGAGGTTAGGGTTGTTCTGAAGCCCAACCCTGAGGATAAGGGATTTGGTTACCATGCTTTCCACCCCAAAGTGGAGTTGGGTCTCTTGGTTTAGTTCTTTCACCACATCCCAGTTGGTCTCCACTCCCTTGTAGGGGGAGTAGCAAACCCCGACAACAATGCTTTGAGGGAGGTCAAATTTGGTATTCTTCCCCATCTGGGGATTGTTGATGTTGCGGGCCAGAAACCCCAATCTTGTCCTCCTCCATAGCCCTGCTAAACCCCCGATATTTATGCCGAAGGTGTGGGCAGAGCCTAGTTCCACTCCCCCCACAGACTTTCCGAACTCTAAGGAATAAAGGTTAAGGGTATATCCCAAGGAGAGCCAACTGTGGATATCTCCCATTAACCTGAAGCCATGCCCGAATTGGAGAGTTTTCTCCGCCTCCATAGCCACTCCCCTATATTCCACCCCCTGCTTTTGAAAGGAGAACCCCAGGGTCCCATACCGACCAATGGGAATAGTCAGGTCGAACCAACTATGGGAGAGGAAGTTAAGGCCAAATGGCCTCTGGTAAGAAGAGTGGAACTGATAATCGGTTACCTGACAGAGACCAGCAGGATTGTAGTGGATAGCAAACCCATCATCTGCCAGGGCTACAAATGAGCCCCCCATAGCCTTTGCGCGCGCGCTGGGCCCTAAATCAGGGAAGATGGCCAATCCCTGCTCGGCGAAAAGCAGGGTAAGAACAACTGTCCCCAGAATGATCATCCTTTTCAATTATAAGCCTCCTTTTTAAGTGTTTGTGCTTTTATCCAGCTCTCAGCGGCAATAGTTAATAGGTCCAAGAATTGGCTTCTAAGCCATCAGGAGTTGTAAATAACCTTAGAATTTCAACCTGATCAAATCGAGGCCTAAGCGTTGAACGGTTTTCGGTTTAACAATAATCTTAGGGAAACAAAGGTTTAACCCACCGTTCCTAATCTCTAAGATAGCATCACCGTATCTTAAGGCCCTTCCCCTTGTTCGGTTGAAGGCTATCACCCCGCCTAAAGGGACGAGGAGATAACCCCACAAAGAGACTTTAGCCAGGGTAGGGTGGTCGTAATGAGCAGCAAGGGCAACAAATCCGGTGACACCGAGCTCAGTCCCTAGGGCTCCAGCCATCATCCAGGGGAATGAGGAACTCCTGTCGTTTAGATGTAATAGGGTTGCACTGCCTGTGGGGTAACCCAGTGCAACTCCAGCAAAGAAATAGACCACCGATGAGGGGAACCAACTATGTTTATCCTCCCTCTTTTGCTTCTCTGTTGCTGTTATCCAATAGGTCAGACCTCCCATCATTCCTCCCATCATTGCCCCTCCAAATCCACCTAAATAAGAGATCGCTACTTGCTTACCTAATCCCAGGTTTACCTCTCTGGCTGGCGCCGCTTCTACCTCACTTGAACAAATGGCCAGGAGGGCAACGATTGAGACAAGGAATTCAATTCTCATCCCTATTAGGGTATAATTTTTTATACCCTCAATCCAATCTCGTAGCCACCACCACTGGGGCCTTGGCCGTGGTGGTCTCCCCTGTCTTGGCATCTGTGGCCTCAAGGTAAAGGATATATACCCCGATGGGTACTTGTTCGAAGAGCTCATTGCGTCCATCCCAATGGATGGTTTCCATTCCCCCCGAGGATAAACCATCAAACAAGGTGACCACCACCCTCCCTTCCAAATCAAAGAGTTTAAGAACCATATCATTCCCGGGAGGGGAGGAGAATTTGACCTCGAGCCTTTCCCCTAAATCTGGAACAAAGGGATGAGGGGGGACAGACAAAGCGGCTTTCGTCACGCCCTTAACGTATACCTTTGGGGAGGACTTTATAGGGGTGAGTTTGTGTTCGTTATAAGCTGTCCTTACCTGAAAGTTGTAATAACCAGGATAATTGGACGAGGTCAAGTCTAAAATCTCTATCTTCCCATAATTGATGTCCGTAATCGATGCTCCCCCAATTACGATCCTCGAAGAGTCGCTGAGTGTGGTATCAAAGAATGTGGTATCTGGGAATCCTGGTCCGGAGAGGTTAATTCCCATCTCCCCAGGAGTTTGCCAGGTCCATCCATTGGGGATCTCAACCTCTATTTGGGTGAGAGTTATTCCTACACTATCGCTATAGATGGTTATCCTTTCGGCAATTCCGGAAGTAGCGAAATCAACCGTCTTCGGCTCGATTGTGGCCACTCCCACCCCTTGAGCGGGGGGGCCTCCGGGCGAAGGTTCCCGGATGGTGAAATCGATACTGGAGTTATCCATATCGGTATTTAGTGCATCCCGGCTTAGGGCCATACCTGTTGGTGGAAGGTAATCAAAGGGAAGGCCGGGCACATCGGTACACGGTTCGGTGGTGCAGTTGTATGAATCCCAATACTCGATGGCGTCGATTAGGTTGCCATGGTTTCCCCCTGTTCCATCATAAAGGTAGAGGGCATCATATTGATTGTAGGTGGCGCATCTGGCGCCATATCCATTCCCGGGAATGAGGCCGATTTCATCGCTATACCCGGTCTCTGGATCGGGGGTGAGGAGGATCATATTAGCCACCTGGGGGTTGTCGTTATCGGCGAAGAAGCTTTCGTCATATAGTTCGAAATCTGGGTTGAAACCAAACTCCTCTGAGAACCCATCGTCATCTACATCTTTGGCTACAATCAAGTAGCTGTGAGCCTGAATTTCGGTCCCCGGGGGGAATGCCCAGAAATCCTCCCCGCCACAAGTTCCTTCATACTCCGTTCCGGCAATTTGCCAGCCACTTAGATCAATGGTGCTGTCCGTTGTGTTGTAAAATTCGATAAATTCTGCTCCATCATATTTTCCCGGTGGATCAGGATAGATTTCCGATATTATCACATCCCCTGGATTAGCTCCCCATATCTTGCCCACTGGAACCAAGAAAGTAAAAAGGATTAGAGCCAGAGAAGTACAAATTTTCATAGTTTCCTCCCCTATATGAATTTTATTTTCAAAAAGAAAACTTATTTCAGTTGCCCTGTCAAGCAGAATATCTGGAAAATTTTACCGAGGGGGACAAGTTCAACGGAAGGAGCACAGGATCATCCATTTTGCTCACCCATATTGTCAGAGATCTTAGGAGGATAAAGATTTACTTTTTCTTCTGCAACTCTCGATTAAGCTTCTTGGCTGCTTTTTTTAGGCCCTTCTCTGCGCTCACGTACCCTCTCATCGCTCCTTCGATGGCATCCTCCTCTAAATATCTTCTCCCCTCAAACCAAGCAGCGCATTTGGGTTGACCAACTGCATATTCTATCTGCATCATCGTCTCCCTCAAACCAGGGATTTCTTGGAATCTCTCCCCCAGGGCTGGTGTCTGAAGGGCTGAGCGGCGCACCGGGACGTAGTTTGTGCCCTTAGACCATTGAGCTGTCTGTGGAGTGTCGGTGAACCACTTGATGAACTTCCAGGCCGCTTTCCTCTGAGCAGGGGTTGAAGATTTGAAGACAGCTATATTGGTTCCGGTGACCATCACTGCCTTTTTCTTCCCCTGAGGGATGGGAGCTATCCCGGGGCTAAACGTAAGTTGGGGTTTCATATAAGTAAGAGAAACAATGTGGCCTTGGATCATTGCCACCCGACCGGCGGCAAAGTCTGTCTGATGCTCATAGGCACCAGAGGTGATATAGGCCACTTTATACCTTTTTACCAGGTCAACTAAGAACTCCAAGGCGTCTATTCCTATGGGGCTGGCAAAGAGGGCCTCTCTTTTCCGAAGATCGAGGATCCGACCACCGTTTTGCAGAAGCATTGATTGAAAGATGGCCATACAGGTGGGTATGGAGAAGGCTGTTCCCCACTGATCGGGGGTTCCATCCCCATCTTTATCTTTGGTTAGCTTCTGGGCATAGTTCAGAAACTCCAGCCAGGTTCGGGGAGGGGTATTAGGGTCAAGGCCGGCCTCGCGAAACATCTCCCTGTTGTAATAGAGAGCGGGAAGTCCCTTGTTGAAGGGGAATGTCCATAGGGTATCCTGGTAGGTATTTCCCTTCAAGAAGACTGGGAAAAAGTCTGCAAGCTCCTCTGGGCCGAAGGATGGATCTTCATCCATGAGCTCTTGTAGAGGAACCAAAGCACCGCCCTCTATCAAACCTATTGTCCAGTTTTCGTAAACTTGAGCAATGGTTGGAGGATTTCCAGCGGAGACAGAGGCCATTATCTTCTGGCTTAAGGCCGTGTAGGTCCCCATGCTCACCGCCTTTATCCTTACATCGGGGTTGGCTTGGTTGAACTTCTCTATCAAGCCGTTAAGTGTCTTCCCTAAAGGCCCACCCATAGCATGCCAGAAGGTAATCTCCGTTTTCCCCTTCTCTTGCCGCTTTCCACAGCCAATCAAGGAAAGGACAGTGAGGAGAATGAGAAGATAGGGTAATCGTTTAAGCATTGATGCCTCCTATTCTTTTAGCCCAGAACGGGCAAAGCTTGAGATTATCTTCTTTTGGGCAAAGAAGAAGACCAGAAGGAGGGGAGCCACACAAAAGGTGGAGGCAGCCATAAGGAGGGTCCACCTTGTTCCTGACTCCTGGGAGAAGTTGGCTAATCCTACTTGGATGACCCTCATCTTGTCAGAATTAGTAACCACCAGGGGCCACATAAAACTATTCCAGCTTCCAATAAGGGAGAAGAGAGCGACGGTGACCAAGACAGCCTTAGAGAGGGGGAGGACAACCCTCCAGAGGAAGCCGAAGGGGCTGCAGCCATCGATGATTGCCGCATCATAGAGATCCCGAGGGATGGTCTTAAAATGCTGTCGAAGAAGGAAGATACTAAAGACATTTGCCCCCCAAGGGATGATCAGAGCCCAATAGGTATCCAACCACTTCAATTTGTAAAGGATGATATAGGAAGGGACGAGATAGACGACCATTGGGACCATCATCATAGATAAGAAACCCACAAAAAGAGCCTCCCTTCCTTTGAACTCCAGCCAGGAGAAGGCAAAGGCGGCAAGCGCAGAGGTGAAGAGGACAGAACAGACCACCGAGGAAGAGACGAATATGGTATTCAGGAAATACCTGGCAAATGGAGCCTCCCTCCATGCCTCCAGATAGTTTGCCCATTGGGGGAGATGGGGGAGGAGGCTGGGGGGGAATTTGAGGGCCTCTGGAGGGAGTTTGAGGGAGGTAGAAACCATCCAGAGAAAGGGTGTAATAGCAGCTACTCCACCGATGATCAAGCTAAGGTGGATGGGAATTTTGCTCCACTGGCCTCTATCCATAGTGGACTTTCCTTTCCACTAACTTCCTTTGCAAAAGGGTAAGGGAGAGGATAATACTAAAGAGCACTAAGGCAATTGCACTGGCATATCCCCTGTCAAATCCAGCATCAAACCCTTTCTCGAATAGGTAATAGACAATCACCTTAGTCGTTCCCTGAGGCCCCCCTACAGGTGGGCCAGTCATCAGGTAGATCTGAGTAAAGACCTGAAAGGAGACGATGGTGGTCATTAAGAGCACATAAAATGTCGTTGGGGAAAGTAGAGGCCAGGTTATCCTCCTGAAGGAACGGAAGGGCCCTGCCCCATCTATCCGGGCTGCCTCATAGAGTTGCTTAGGGATGTTCTGCAGGCCAGCCAAAAAGAGAACGATATTGTAACCCAACCCCTTCCAGACGCTCATTATGATGATAGCTACCAGAGCCAAACTGGGACCACCCAGCCAATTGGGAATGGAGAGGCCGATACTGTTGGCGGTGAGCTTAAAGATACCTGTGGGTTCATTTAACCACCCCAAGGGTTTTATTCCGATTAGGCCTAAGAGGAAATTGGCCAACCCTAATCTGGGGTGATAAATCCACTTCCAGACCATAGAGACTGCTACCAAAGAGGTGATTACGGGGAGGAAAAAGGTTGTCCTGTAAGCTCCCATTGCTCTTATCCTCTGATTAAGCAAGACGGCAAAGAAGAGCGAGAGCAATAGACTTGTGGGCACAGTCCCTAAGACAAAATATGCCGTATTGAGGAGGGATTTCCAGAAAATTGGGTCGTGGAGAAGGGTTTTGTATTGTCCTAAGCCGACGAATGCTCCCCTCTTTAACTTCCACTCGAAGAAACTGACGAAGAAAGAGTAGAGGATGGGCAATAGCCTGAAGGCAATAATAATAACCAGAGCAGGTAGAAGATAGAAGAGGGGGGAGAGTCTCTTCCTATAGCCACTTACCTTCATCTCCGTGAATCTCCTTGATTCCTTAGAGAACTTTCCCACTTCCTTGATCAGTGATGAGTAGGAGGGTTCTATTGAGGGGAGTTAATTGTTCCCCCCCTACTCCAACTGATTCTTGCAAACTGCCACATCGTCTTTAATAACAGATTCTATCTTCAGAGTCAAGGTTTTTTTGTCCGCCAAGAAATAAGGAGTCCCTATGGAGGAAAGGCGTCAGTAAACCATCTATGCCCTCATCTGAGAGAGGAGGGGGTAGGTGAAGCCACAGGACGAAGAGAAATGGGTGACCTTGTGGATGGCTACGTAGAGAAGCTTCCCCCTTGCAGTTAAGTTGATCCTATTTAACGGAAAGGGGCTTCTTCTCTGCTCCCAAAGCACGAGCGGCTGTTTGCGTATTATGACCTTGAAAAAGTCATTGAACACAAAGCAATTTAGGGGGGATCAACCCTCTCAAAAGTTACCTATTGGGCATTATCCAGGGGGGGGGAGAAACGCTTAGGTTCCAAAATAACGGTCGCCAAAATCGCCTAATCCGGGGACAATAAACTTTCGTGCGTCTAACTTTTCATCAATCGCCGCAGTAACGAGAGAAACCTCCGGATGGTTTTTCCTGATTCGTTCTATCCCCTCCGGTGCAGCCACGATACAAACCAAGGTAATATCCTGGGCCCCTTCTTCCTTCAGCGCGGTCAAGGTTCCCTCCAGTGACCCCCCCGTTGCCAGCATAGGATCAAGAACGATCACCTTGTCCGAGCCGGAGATAGGAGGTAGCTTCCGGTAGTATTCCTTTGCCTCAGCAGTCTCTTCATCTCGTTGAATCCCAACAAATCCTACTGCCGCTTCCTCCACCAGATCCTGCACCGCAAAGAGCATGGCAAGGCCGGCGCGCAGAACGGGTACGACAACGACTTTATCCATAAGTTCCTTCCCTTCTGCGCGGCTTAAGGGGGTTTCTATTGGTTTCTTGACCACCTTTAACCCTTTTGTGGCCTCTAAGAGAAGGATTTTGGAAAGGACAGCAGTATGTCTCCGGAACTCAACTATGCTTGTCTTCCTATCTCTTAAGACGGTTAACGAGTGGTCAACAAGGGGATGACAGACTTTAGTGAATCCTTCCATAGCTGGTTTCTCCTTGAAATAGCTGGCAGCATATCGGAATCAAATTGACCTCTCCAGAAAAATCATTGGCCATTGAAGATCTTCGGTTCGAAGTCTAATCACCAGTGGGGTTTCAGGAGCTCAATATAACCATTTTCTCCTTTTCGTCAACCACTTTCCAGAGCAACACGGCTGATGATCCCAGATGGTAACCACCCTTAAAGATTCTCTCCGCTGTGGCCAGGCGGAGAAAGCTGATCAACAATTATGGGGGAAGGGGGGTGAAGACCTAAAGGAGATATTCCTGGTATAGTTCCTCAACCTTACAACCATCTCTGCATCTAAAAAACCGGCTCCTCCCAGGAATCTGTGCCGAAGATTTGAAGAGTTGGCAGCTAAGTGCTTAAAGGTTAATGAATTCCCAGTTGTTGCCCAAGGAGGTTATACCTATTAGTAATAGTGGTTTCCATGGATACCCAATCTCTTCAAAATACTGCGGATAGCTCTTTATTTTGAGCCATTCCTCACTTATTCTAGCAGATAGATAATGGGGAAATTGGAGCGAATACACCTACTAATCTATGGGAGACACCTGTAAGCAGTTTATATATCTTGACAATCATCGATCGCCTTTAAAGAGTTTTATTGTCCCCTTCGGGGAATGGGAGAAAAACCCTCGCCTTTAGGCGAAGA
>JAOZPP010000081.1 GCA_029932675.1 bacterium | reverse complement strand
AGTCTTCGCCTAAAGGCGAGGGTTTTTCTCCCATTCCCCGAAGGGGACAATAAGCTGATGAGGAGAGCGATCAATGCCCTAGCCCTCCCGGGCTAAGGAGACCAGCAGCCTTCCTGTCCCACAGGCAAGCTCCAGGATCGGCCCACCAGATTGTAGGGCGAATTCCCTATACCAAGCTACCTCTTCCTTAATCAGGGGGTTGCGGTATTCATAGTCCCAACCAAAAAGCTCGTATCGTTTTTTAAAGGATTTTTCATCCAAACCAATGCTCCTCGATTTAGGCCTATCATCAAGGTTTGAAAACGGTTCTTCACCTCTCAACCCCAAAGTCCGATCCTCCCCCAGGGGTGAAAGCCCAGATGAAAAATATTGCCAACGTGGCAAGCCATACCCCCTTTAGGCTAACAGCAATTTTCCAGGGAGAAATCCTTTGACAGGCTGGCCCCCGCCCTTTATAATGTAGCTTGACTATGAGACTAATTGGAGTTACAGGTGGAATCGGCAGCGGGAAAACAACCCTCTGTGAGTTCTTCCGTAGATGGGGAGCCCAAGTAATTGATGCGGATGGTTTAGGGAGGGAGGTCGTGGAAAAGGATCCATCCGTCCTGAAGAGGCTTGAAGTTGCATTTGGGCGATCAATCCTTAACCCAGATGGGAGTCTCAACCGGAGGAGGTTAGGGAGGTTGGCCTTTAAAAGCTCGGAGAATAGACTTAAGTTAAATAGGATAGTCCATCCCCCCCTACTTAAACTGCTCAAAGAAAGGATCAAGAAGACAAAAGGCCCTGGCCCAGTGATCATCGATGCTGCCCTGCTCGGGGAATGGAACGAACTCTCCGCGATATTGGACTTTCTCATCTTGGTCAGGGCGAAGAAACGGACAAGAAAGAAAAGGATTGGCTCACGGTGGAGCCTAAGGGAGATAGAGGAAAGGATGGCTCTACAGCTTCCCGCGGAAGAACTGGCTAAGAAGGCGGATCTGGTGATAGACAACGACGGGAGCCTAAAGGAATTGGAAGGTCAAGCCCATAAGGCCTGGGAGATGATAAGCCAGCATGATTAACCTCAATTATTCCGGGAGATTGCCATAGGCCAATCCCTTATTGAATCCCCGTCCTTACTCCACCCAAACGTTCTCCTCCCCTAAGATTCCCATCAGCTTGGCAAGCACCCTTGGTTTAGGATCAACCCTGACCCCCCTTGACCTTATCCTTAAATTCTCATCTCTCGTCTCTAAATGGATCTCCAACCTACACTCTCCGGTGGAGGGGGAGATTATCCCCTTCACCTCCTCCAAGAGGCTTTCATCTAAACCCACTGTGGAAATCCTCAGGTGGAGGGAACGAGCAGGGAGCTTTTCGACCTTGGAAAGGGGAAGAACCTGAGAGGCAACCACTTTGGCCCTCTCGGCTTCTTTGGTGGATACCCTTCCCTTTATCAGGATTAAGGAATCATCGCGGAGGATGTCCTTTACCCCCTCGTAGAGGTCTGAGAAGACGAGGACCTCAAAGCTCCCCTCGAAATCTTCCACAGTGATAAAGGCCATCGGTTTTCCCTTCCGGTCTTCGTTTAACTTTACTCCGGCCAGGATGCCCCCCAAACTTACCATATCACCCTCCCCACGTTCCTGGAGGCTATGGGCTGTAGTATTGGCAAATCTCTTCAACTCCCCCTTATACCTATCCAGTGGGTGACCGGAAACGAAGAACCCTAAAACTTCTTTCTCCCGGGAGAGAAGATAGCTTGTGGACCACTCCTCCACTTGGGGAAGCTCTGGGGGGGCAAAAACCTCACTCCCCTCCCCAAATAGACTTATCTGCCCTTTTGCCTTATCTCTACTGCTTTTCTGCCCCCACTCCATCGCTTGCTGCACCATACTTACCATCTGGGCCCGGTGGCCTTTAAGGGAGTCCATAGCCCCTGCTTGGATTAGGCTCTGAATCATCCTTCGGTTTACCAATCTCAGATCTACCCTTTCACAGAAGTCAAAAAGGTCCCTGAAGTTTCCACCATCCTCTCTGGCCCTTACTATAGAATTTACAGCTTTATGCCCCACATTCTTCACCGCACCCAAACCAAAGAATATCCTCTCCCCCTCCACCCAGAAGCGGTCGAAGCTCCGGTTCACATCTGGAGGAAGGACATCGATCCCCATCCTCTTACACTCATTGAGGAGAACAACAACTCGATCTGAATCGCCCATCTCACTGGAGAGGGAGGCAGCCATAAACTCCACCGGATAATGGGCCTTTAAGTAGGCCGTTTGATAGGCCACCAGGGCATAACCAGTGCTGTGCGACTTGTTAAACCCATAACCGGCAAAATGGGCCATTAGATCAAAGACCGCATCAGCTACCTCCTTCTTCACCCCCTTAGAAAGGGCCCCTTTGATGAACTCCTCCCTCTGTTCGATCATCATCTCCGCCTGTTTCTTCCCCATAGCCCGCCGGAGGATGTCCGCTTTCCCTAAGCTGAAACCAGCCATATCACTGGCAATTTTCATCACCTGCTCCTGGTAGACAATTACTCCATAGGTCTCCTTCAGGATCGGCTCCAAAAGAGGATGGAGATAATCGACCTTCCTCTTCCCATGTTTCCGTTGGATAAAGTCATCGATCATCGCTGAACCGAGGGGCCCTGGCCGGTAGAGCGCATTCATCGCAATCATGTCCTCAATCTTCTCCGGCTTTAGCTTCCGCAGGTAATCCCTCATCCCCGAGCTCTCAAACTGGAAGACTCCCACCGTATCCCCGCGGGAGAGGAGCTTAAACGTCTTTCGGTCATTGAGAGGAATATCCTCAAGCTTTATCTTCTCCCCCCGATTCCTCTCCACAATCTCCAGGGTATCCTGGATCACGGTGAGGGTGCGCAGGCCCAGGAAATCCATCTTGAGAAGTCCTATCTCCTCCAAAGCCTTCATATCATACTGGGTAGTGACCTCTCCCCCCTTGGGCGGACGGAACAAGGGAACGAAGTCGGTGAGTTCTGAGGGGGCAATCACCACCCCGGCCGCATGGGTTGAGGCATGCCTGGCCAGGCCCTCCAACACCTGGGCGTTCTTCAAGAGGTTCTGCACCTGAGGGTTCTTTTCGGCCAACTCCCGCAGGGGCCCAACCTGCTCCAGGGCCCTCTGCAAGGTCATATCAGGCTCAAAGGGGATTAGCTTGGCTATTCTATCCACCTCCATATAGGGCATATCCAAAACCCTCCCTACGTCCCTCACTACTGCCCGGGCAGCCATTGTGCCAAAGGTAATTATCTGGGTCACATTCTTTGATCCATACTTCTCCACTACATACTTTATCACCTTATCCCGGTCGCGGTCTGAGAAGTCTATATCGATGTCGGGCATACTAATCCTCTCCGGATTGAGAAACCTCTCGAAGAGGAGGTCATAACCAATGGGATCGATCTCAGTGATCCCTAACGAATAGGCTACTAAGCTCCCCCCCACCGATCCCCTCCCCGGACCCACGCTTATCCCCTGGCTACGGGCATAATCGATTAGATCCTTAACGATGAGGAAGTACCCAGCAAACCCCATCTTCTCTATTATCCCCAGCTCATACTCAAGCCTCTCCTCCAATTGGGGAGTAACCTTCGCATACCTATCCTTTAAGCCCTGATGGGCAAGCTCCCTTAGATAGGAACCCGGGTTAGGGTAGCCTTGCGGAAGGGGGAAATGGGGAAGATGAACCTTATGAAAGTCGAGCATTAGGTTACATCCCTCGGCGATCCTCACCGAGTTGGAGAGGGCCTGGGGAAGGGAGGAGAAGAGCCTTTCCATCTCCTCAGGGGACTTAAAGTAGATCTGATCGGTGGAGAACCGAAGCCTATCCTCATCTTGCACTTTCTTCCCAGTCTGGATGCAGAGGAGCAAGTCGTGGGCCTGGTAATGCTCCTTTACCAGGTAATGACAATCATTGGTAGCTACATAGGGTATCCCTAACTCCTCGGAAAGCTTAAGGAGCCCTTTAAGGGCCTTTTTCTCCTCCTCTATGCCATGGTCCTGAAGTTCAAGGTAGAAGTTCTCAGCTCCAAATATCTCTAAATACTCCCTGGCCACTTTCTTTGCCTTTTCATAGTTACCGGAAATCAAGAGCCGGGGGATCTCCCCCTTTGCACATCCGCTCAAGCCGATCAGCCCCTCCCCAAATTGAGCAAGGCATTCCTTATCTATCCTCGGTTTATAGTAAAAGCCCTCCAAGTACCCTATGGTAGATAGCCTCATCAGGTTCTTATACCCCTGATAATCCTTGGCCAAAAGGGTAAGATGGTAGGAAGCCTCATTAAGGCCAGATGGGGAAGTCTTCTCCTTCCTGGATTTGGGGGCAACATAGACCTCGCTGCCAATTATCGGTTTGAGGCCTGCCTCCATAGCCTTCTTGTAGAACTCAATGGCCCCAAACATATTGCCGTGGTCGGTTATGGCCACCGCCGGCATACCGAACCTCTTTGCCTGGGCCACCAAGGCATCAATCCGGCAAGCCCCATCGAGGAGGCTATAATCTGTGTGATTATGCAAATGGATGAATCTCGCAGCCATCTTATCCCCTCCCTCCTCCTAAAAGCTTTGCTCCGATAGCACCAGCGGCAAATCCACCGATATGGGCAAACCAGGCCACCCCTCCACTAACTCCTCCCCCTAAGCTGGGAATTCCATTGAGGAGCTGAATAAGGAACCAGAGGCCAAGCAGAAGGAAGGCTGGAACCCGCATCACCCGGATAAAATAACCCAAGATGACCAAGGTCAAGACCCTGGCCCGAGGGAACCTTACCAGATATGCCCCTAAGACGCCAGCGATGGCCCCGCTGGCCCCGATCAGCGGGATGGTAGACTGAGGGTTGGTCAGGATCTGCACCCCCTCAGCGGCCAAACCACAGCCAAGGTAGAAGAGGAGGAATCGGAGATGTCCCAATTGCTCTTCCACATTATCCCCAAATATCCAGAGGTAGAGCATATTCCCCCCGATATGGAGGAACCCGCCGTGCATAAACATAGAGGTAAATGGGGTGAGGCGCACGGGGATAGGGGAGGGAGGGGGTAGATCCACCCCATGGATTATCTCGTAGGGAATAACCCCTAACCTGAGGATCAAACCTCTCCCCCAGGAAAGCTGATAGAGGAAGAGGAGGCAGTTTAGGAGAACTATCCCTACGGTTATAAAGGGGAAGATGTAGGTTGGATTTTCGTCCCTTAAGGGTATCATCTCTCTGTTCTAAGAATTCGCTTCTACCCGGCTTATGGAGAGGGCGATGGTAGGAGAGATCTGGAGGAACAGACAGGAACCTGTCCCGGCCAGGCAAATGGTCAGGATGTCTGTCCCTTCCCTCTTTCTTATTTTTTCTCCTTCATTATCCAAAATCCTGTGCGCTTGGTCTGGTAATTGCCCACCCTGTCTCTCACCTCAATCCTTAACCGATGGTAGCCAAAGGAGAGAGGTTCGCTGGGCCTATATTTGAGGGACTTCCTCTCCGGATCCCACTCCGAGATAACCCTTGATCCATCAAGCCAAACCACTACATCCTCATCCCCACCTATCCCTGCTCCTTGATCGTCGACCCTGGCTGTAAGGAGGGGTTTCCTCTCCTTTAGCCGGGAACCTGCGAGGGGCTTAATATCCCAAATCCGGGGCTTGATGGTATCTAAAAGGACAGCATAAGTAGAAAAGTGTCTCACCTGCGCCTCTATCCTCTTTCCTCTCCTTCTGCTCTCCTTAACCCACTTCCAATCGTTCCCCTCAAGGGTAAATAGGCCAGCCCGGGAAGTATCAGCCTTCGGGGGGATGTCAACCGAAATCCTCACCTTTTGATTGAAGGGAACATCTACGGGTGCGATCTGAAAAGGATCCTTCAGGCAGAGGAAAAGGGGCGGAATATGGGCTTTTACCCTTTCGATCTCCATTGTCATATCTTGACAAAGGCTTTGCGGGGGGAAATCTATCTTCAAATCGGGGAGATCTATCCTCTTCCCCCCAGGGGCAGGAATAAACCAGGCAGAAAACGTTGTATCCAACCCAGCCTTTTGATGGTTAATTCCTTCCCCTTCCACCCTGAGCTCTACCTTTCCCGCCCAGCGAGTGACCAAGGGAAGGCTGGCCAAGTATCGCCGGATACCAGCCTGAATTGGGTTTACCTCCCCCTGGCCGGAGATCCAAAGCCGCGGACCCTCCTTCAGAGGCATTGAAGATCTAACCTCAAAGAGAATATATCCCAGACAGGGTTTCAAGTCAACCCAGAATCTTAGTTCCCCAGCCCTTTTCTCTGATCCACCGGGCCAAAGGTAGCGATAGGGAGAAGCTACTCCCCAACGATCGATGACCTTGGCCCGCAGAGGCTCCCCATCCCACTGAGGCAACGAGAGCTGACCTGGCATCCCCTTGGTGGCAATCTGCCAACCTCTCCCTCTCATGACTTCCACCACAACTCCCCTTATTGACCCATCCCCATCCCTACCCTCCACGGTGACTTCATTGGGGGAGGAGTGAACAAATTTGGTCACCAAAGGGGGTTGATCTACGAGGACCTTAAAGATAGCCTGGGATAGATTCCCGGCCACATCTGTGGCCAACACCTTCACCCTATGGTAACCTGGGTCCAATCCCTCGAGGAACCCTTGGGAACCCGTTGGGGAATATAGGGGAAGGGAGTTACCGGGGAGGATATAGAGCCGGGAGAAGTATCCCCTTCCCTCCAGCAATAGGGGGTAATCCCAATCGAGGTCGACCTTATAGGAATTCGCATAGGAGAAGTAGTCATACCTTTTAGCGAAGCCAAGTTCCCCATCAAGAAAGAACTCCAATCCATAAACTCCACACTCATTCTCCGCACCATCTAAGAGATCATAGACCTCCACCGAACAGCCGATCTTCCCCCATATCTGCGGGACATCAGTCAGGGTGTAGATTGGCCCTTGACGTACAAACCGATAGATCTTGGCCAGGGGGAGACCATCCACCAAGGAGGAGTGGGTAAAGGGCTCAAAGCAGATCGATCTAAACACGGGTGGTCGGCTATCTTTGGCCTGGAGGCCAGAGAAGAGTGGATTGATCGGGCGGTTTTCTCCATCCCTGAGCTCAAAATGGAGGTGGGCAGGCCCTTTCCCCGTGCTACCGGAGTAACCAATTAACTCCCCCCTTTTCACCAGAACCTCCCCTGGAGGGGGGAAGATCTCCACCGAATACCTCCCCTTTCTTCTCTGCTCCTCCTCCACGAGCTTCCTGATGCGAGGGGCAAATTCGGAGAGGTGGCCATAGACAGCATAGCGGCCATCCCTCAGCTTGAGGTAAACCGCTTTGCCATAACCCCAGGGGGAGGTCTTCAGCCTCCAAACCCATCCCCCAGCCACCGCATATACGGGATAACCTTCCTTACCCCAGGTCTTCAGGTCAATTCCGGCGTGGAGATGCCCTTCCCTATACTCGCCAAAGGTAGCGCTGATCCCTTTCCGGGCCCCTAACGGCCAGATATAGGTTGTGCCCAGGGAGGATCCCCCCCAAAAAATGACCCAAAAGGTGAGCAGCAAACCGAGTTTCGGGGCCAACTTCAAAGCAAATACCCTCCTGGTGACGGAATTGTAGTTCTCTAAACTCAGGTTAAAAGCTTGGTGGGAGTTTTTGGGGAGTTCCTTTACACCACCTTAGGGCAAGTAAGACTTCTGTGGGGCCTGCTTCCCCGGTAGCTATCCATGGTAATCAGTAGGGGAAGGAGTTGGTAGTCCCCGATTATAGACCACCTCCCCTCCCCAGATGGTTAGCTCCACCTGGGCGCCCTCCAACCCCTTTTCGAGGACATCCTGGGAGAGGACAACCAGATCAGCCAGTTTCCCCTCCTTAATGGAACCCTTAAGTTCCTCCTCAAAGGAGAAGTAGGCCGGTTCCCGGGTATACATCCTCAAGGCCTCCACCAGGCCCAGCCTCTGCTGAGGAAAGGGAGCATCTACAACCGATCTGAGGCCATAAAGGGGGGAGAGGGGCATACAGTCTGAGCCCAGGGCAACCTTCAATCCCCTTTCCTTGATGAGGCCAAATCGGTTATTTTCCTCCCAATGGGGGAGGCGTTCCTCATACATCCCTCCAGGTTTTGACCAATTTCCGATGAAATTTGGCTGCATGGCCAAAAGTATCCCCAACCTTTGGGCCTTTTCTATCTCCTCCTCCCTGGCCAGTTCGAAATGTTCTATGCGATGGCGTAAGGGGTTAGAGGAGACAATCCCCTTTTCATAAGCTTCTATTACCTGGTGAATGGCCCTATCCCCGATGGCGTGGATCAAAAGCTGGTGACTATACCTCTCCCCCCTCCTGACCATCTCGGCCAGCCTCTCCGCGGAGAGAAGGAGCAACCCCCTTTTCCTTCCCCCCCGGTAGGGGGAGAAGAGGGCGGCGGTTTTAGCTCCAATAGAACCATCTGCAAAGGCCTTTAGCCCCCCTAAGCGGAGGACCTCATCCCCTAAGCCGCTCTCCAGGCCCAGCTTGGTGAGCTCCTCTGCCTGGGAAAATGGAAGGTTTATATATGCCCTTATCCTTAAATCTCCCCTCTTGCGCAACTGCTGATACCCCCGGAGATGGGAAGCTTTGGCCATATCGTGCACCGAGGTTACCCCCTCCCGCTGGGCCCTCTTGATGGCCGCCCACAAGGCCCGGAGAAGCTGATCCTCGGAGGGAGGGAAGACCTCATCGAGGTTAAGGCAGACATCCTCCAAAAGGGTCCCCCTCTTCCAGTCCACCCTTCTCCACCCCCTTCCAATGAGCGCCAAGGCTGATGAGTTGGCCACCGCCAGGTGGCCGCAGATCCGGCGTAAGACAAGGGGATTCTTCGGGGCCAGTCTGTCCAGTTCCTCCTTTGTGGGTCCCCTCCTCTCCTGCCACCTGCTCTCATCCCAGTTTATGGCAATGATCACCTCCCCAGGAGAGGCCATCCGTACCCTTTCGGAAACCACCTCCAAGGCTACAGCTAAGCTCTCTGTCTCCGAAAGGTCAAGCCTTTCCTCCTCTAATCCCATCCCCACTAAGTGGGTATGGGAGTCGATGAATCCAGGGATGATCGTCCTGCCCCTCAGATCCAGGACCTTGGCCCTGCCCTTTGCCCTCTTTTCCATCTCCCCATAGGGGCCCACTGCGGCTACCCTCTCCCCTTGGATGAGGACCGCCTCTGCCTCCCCATCCCCCTCCATAGTGAGCACCCTCCCACGAAGGAGAAGGGGGTTAGCTTTCCTGGAGTCTACCAACAGTTCCCCTCCGCTGAGGAATCATATCTTACTCCCCCATTATCTGGACGATCACCTCTCGGCGACGCGGGCGGTTGTCGAAGTCCAAGAAGACTATCTGTTGCCAAGTGCCTAACATCATCCTCCCCTCCACAAAGGGAACGGTAAAGGATGTCCCCACCAGGGAAGACCGGAGATGGGCATAGCCGTTGGCATCCCCCCAGGTGGCATCGTGATGATACCCCCGATTGGAGGGGACGAGTTCCTCCCAGAGCTCCGGGAGATCACGCCTTAGGCCCTGTTCATACTCTATGGTGGTTATCCCCGCGGTGGATCCGCCAATGAAGCAGGTAAGGATGCCGTTTTTTAGCTCAGATGCACTCAGAGCCTGGGAGACCTGCGGAGTAATATCTAAGATATCGGTATGGCCATTTGTCTCCACCTGAAAGGAACGAGTAATTACCTTCATCTAAACTCCCTCCTGGTAAACTATCCTTCCCCCAACGATGGTCACAACGGCTTTCCCCTTTAACCTCCACCCTCCAAAAGGGGTATTTCTTGACTTCGATTTAAACCGGGCGGGTTCCACCTCCCACTCCTTCTCCAAATCTATGATGGTCACATCTGCTGGACCACCCGGCCGGAGGTCGCCACCAGGTAGGCCCAAAATTCGGGCCGGATTTGTGGACATCAGGGAGATGATAGGCTTTAGATCAAGGAGACCCTTATGGTAGAGCTCGGTGAGGATGAGGCCCAGGGAGGTCTCCAGGCCAATGATGCCAAAGGGGGCGGCATCGAACTCCACATCCTTCTCCTCAGATGAATGGGGGGCATGGTCGGTGACGATGCAATCGATCGTTCCATCGGCCAACCCTTCCCGCAAGGCATCCACATCTTCCCTTTCCCTTAAAGGAGGGTTTACCTTAAGGTTGGGGTCAAAGGATGCCCTGATCTGCTCATCGGAGAGGATGAGATGGTGTGGGGTAACCTCTGCAGTCACCCTTACCCCCTTTCCCTTAGCCTCCCTGACCAGCTCCAATGATCCAGCCGTGCTCAGGTGGGCCAGATGCAACCTCCCCCCGGTGAACTGAGCCAATTGGATGTCCCTGGCCACCATAACCTCCTCGGAGAGGGAAGGAATCCCCCCCAGGCCGAGGAGGGTGGAAGTGAAGGATTCGTTGATTACTCCCCCAGAGCTTAAATCCCTATCCTCACAATGGGAGATAATGGACACCCCGAAGGCCTTGCTGTATTCAAGGGCCCTCCTCATTAGTTGAGAACTGGAGACTGGATTCCCATCGTCGGAGAGGGCCACTGCCCCTGCTCTCACCAAGTCGGCCACCTCGGTGAGTTCCTCTCCCCTCAGCCCCTTGGTCACCGCTGCTATGGGGTAGATACGGCAGAAAGCCTCCCTTCCCCTCTCCAGCACGAACCTAACCCCCTCCTGGCTGTCGATAGGGGGCTGGGTGTTGGCCATACAAGCCACTGCGGTGAAACCACCGGCCACTGCTGCCTGGGAACCAGAAAGGATCGTCTCCTCATCCTCCCTCCCCGGCTCCCGGAGGTGGGTATGGATGTCTATAAGCCCCGGAACAACTAACTTTCCCTGAGCAGGGATTACCCTCTCTGCTCTAAGTTCGCTCCCCGGTTCGGATATCCTCTCTATCTTACCCTCGCTGATGAGGAGATCGGCCACCTGATCTAACCCGCTTGCCGGATCGACTACCCTTCCTCCCTTGACAAGGAGCTGGGCTTCAGCCTTCAACCTTCCCTCCGCTCAAAAGGTAGAGAATAGCCATCCTTACCGCAACCCCATTGGTCACCTGATCCAAGATGACCGAATAGGGACCATCGGCTACCTCGGGGGTGATCTCTATCCCTCGGTTAAGGGGTCCAGGGTGCATAATAATAAATTTCTGCTTTAGCTTGGTCAACCTCTGGGCGGTTATCCCCCACTGGTTGGTGTATTCCCTTAGGGAGGGGAGAAGCCCCTCCTTTTGCCGCTCTAATTGGAGACGGAGCACATAGATCACATCCGCCCCTTGCAGGGCCTGGTCGAGATTATGGTACACCTCCACCCCCATTCCCTCCACCCTTAAAGGCATGAGGGTGGGCGGACCACATAGGGCCACTGAGGCCCCCATCCTCTTCAGCCCCCAGATGTTGGATCTGGCTACCCGACTGTAAGTGATATCCCCGACGATGACCACCCGCAGCCCCTTGAGCTCGCCGAACCTCTCCCTGAGGGTGAGGAGATCAAGCAGGGCCTGGGTGGGATGCTCGTGGGCACCGTCACCCGCATTGATCACCGAGCTCTCCAGGCACCGGGCCAGGAAATGAGGGGCTCCAGGGGCTGAGTGTCTAATCACCACGATATCAACCTTCATCGCCTCGATATTCCTGGCGGTATCCTTAAGGGTCTCCCCCTTGAGCACGCTGCTTGATGCTGCGGAGACGTTCACCAACTCAGCGGAGAGCCTTTTCTCGGCCAGTTCAAAGGAGACCCTGGTCCTTGTGCTCGGTTCAAAGAAGAGGTTGGCCACGGAGACACCCCTCAGGGTAGGGACCTTCCTGATGGGCCTCTCCAGGACCTCCTTGAAGGACTCAGCGGTATCCAAAATTAACTTTATCCTCTCCGCGGGCATCCCTTCGATCCCCAAAAGGTGTTCTCTCCCCATCTTCAAGCCTCTACCCCTTCGGAGAGGATAACCTCATCCACCCCATCCTCTTCCCTCACTTTCACTATTACCTCCTGATGCCTACTGGTGGAAAGCCTCTTGCCTATGTAGTCAGCCCTGATGGGGAGCTCCCGATGACCTCTGTCCACGAGGACGGCAAGTTGAATGGCCTTGGGACGGCCAAAGTCTATAATCTCATCCAAGGCTGCCCTAACCGTTCTCCCACTGAAGAGGACATCATCAACTAAGATCACGATCTTTTCCAACACATCAAAGGGGATCTCAGTCCTCCCCACTACTGGCTGTTCGGCCCTGGTCTGAAAGTCATCCCGATAGAGGTTTATGTCCAAACTGCCAACAGGTATCTGCACCCCTTCAATTTCCTCCATTATCTTGGCCAATCTTTGAGCCAAATAGACCCCCCTGGTCCTTATTCCGATGACCACTACATCCTTAGCCCCCCTGTTCACCTCGATAACCTCATGAGCCATCCTCACCAGTATCCTTTTTATGTCCCCCCCGTCCAAAATCTTCCTATCCATCTTGCCGCCCTTTAAAAAAAGACCTCCCCCCTAAGGCTAATGGAGGAGGTCTCCCCATTGGAGATTTTCCACTCTAATCTGGCCATAAGACTGAAATCCATTTCATAATACCACCTCACCTTCCCCCTGTCAAGTCCTTTTCTTAAGCCGCCATCAGTATTAAACATTGGGCGTTCAAGACAGTTCCTCCCCCTTGAGGGGGGAGGACTGAGGAGAGGATGATTTCAGAAGAGATTCGTAGGGACAAACCTTTAGGTTTGTCCGTTCTCGGACAGGGCTGAAGCCCTGTCCCTACGGATTTGATTATCGGCATCGGAAGATTTTCCCTCAAAGTAACTTCTTAAATTCCTCAATTGTCATCCCTGCATCTTTAATAATCCCACCCATTGTAAAAGCATTGACTGGATCAGCACGAGGGATGATGATACGATCCCCATTGCTCATAGAGATATACTTGCCCTCACGAACTACCTAGAAACCGGCTTTTCAAACGCTTTGACAGCACGACGATGAGACACGCCTGGAAGCTTTGGCATTTCTATACTGGAACCTCAACCAAACGAGTGGGTTTGTCCTTTATACAAGCTCCTCAACCGTTTCCAGATATGTCTTTATGGCATCCTTTATATTTTCCAGTGCTTCCTCTTCAGTTGCCCCCTGAGACCAACATCCTGGCAATCCCGGACACCAAACCGCATAACCTTCCTCAGTTTTCTCAAGCTTGACTCTATACCTTTGCATTATACTTATTTCAACCTCCTTGAAATAGTAAGATCGTGAGGTTAAATCTTTAATTACCTATTCAGGCTTCCATCGGAGGTGGCAGAAGCCCTCTTCTGCCACCTTTGCCGTCAGAATCGGGGTTCTGACGGCTCAGGGATGCGGTAGAACCCTTGCCCGTCAGGGCAGGAGCCCTGACGGCACTGAGTAATGCCCTGCACCTATAAACAAAAAACCGACCTGCCTACATTATACATCCTTAGCAGATCGGTTGTTCCTTCCTATTGGACTCCAGCTTGGAAATATGCTGGAGAGCTTTGTTTTTTGCCTCCCGACTAACCCCACCTTCTCCTTTTTGTGAGGTAAGGTCTTCTATCATTAGGAGCCTTTCGTAAGTATACTCAAAGGTACTGAATCACATCCTTCCTGTCAAGGTTTTTTCTCGTTTGGCGAAATTCCCTTCGGACTTCGATTCATCGGAGTCCTTACAGTTCATACCTCAACGAAGAGCCAATGTAGAGACAGACATTTATATCGGAGGTGGCAGAAGCCCTCTTCTGCCACCCTTCCTTTTTGCCGAAAGCTACCCATTGTGGCAAAGAGGACGACCTCCTTACCCCTGAAATCGGCCCGCTGAATGAAGGCATTAATTGCTGGAGTGGGCTTTAGAGCCCAAACGGGTGTTCCCAAGAAGATGA
>JAOZPP010000024.1 GCA_029932675.1 bacterium | reverse complement strand
TTTCTGAAGATAACTGCCTAAGATAAAGCTTCCTTACCTCAGTGAGAAAGCCAAAGTAAACCCCTGATCGGTAATCTGGGTATGTCCACTCCCAGGGCTCAAACCTTCCCTTCCTAAACCTCAGGGTAACCTCACCGTATATCCCTTCCCCCAGGTAGATGCGGTGTTGCTGGTTCTTGGTGGTGGCCAGGACAAGCTTACCCGGTTCCAAGTAGCCAGGGTCTATGTTTATCCCCCTCTTCCCTGCCTCCCTTTGAAATCTTTTCTCTAAGTCATTGGTAAGCTTCTTTATTCGGGCTAAACTTCCTGGATAGATCAGGCGGTCAAAGGAGAGGAGTTTTCTCTTCAAATCGGGGCCAAGTTCGGAGAGGTAATAATCGGTGAAGGAAAAGGGAATAAGGGGGCTCTCCATATCTACAGGGCCAAAAAGGCCCTTTAGTTCCCCCTGCACAGTAGAGAAAAGGTAGGGATCTGAGGAGATGAGGCCGACGATGAGCTTAACTAACTGAGGTTTCCTTGCTACCCCAATTCATAACCTACAATCGGCTAAGGATAAGGGGACCCTCATCGGTAATAGCGATGGTATCTTCAAAGTGGGCTGAGAGGCTACCATCTGCTGTCACTGCGGTCCAACCATCGGAGAGAAGCCTTGCCTCCCAGGTACCTGCATTGACCATGGGTTCCAAGGCCAGAACCATACCGACCTTAAGAAACGGCCCCCGATGAGGAGGGCCATAGTTGGGAATCTGGGGGTCCTCGTGAAGCTTCTTACCGATACCATGACCTACAAACTCTCTTACCACAGAGAAGCCTTCCCCTTCAACATAGCTCTGGATGGAATAGGAGATATCTGAAAGCCTATTGCCTGGAACTGCTGCCTCTATTGCCTTCTCCAAGGCCCCTTTGGTCACATCGAGAAGTTTCTTGGCCTTGTTGCTCACCGCTCCCACAGGAACGGTTATGGCCGCATCACCATAGTAACCGTTGTATCTTACCCCCATATCCAAGCTGACTATATCTCCCTCCTTCAGCCTCCGGGGGCCAGGGATACCATGGACGATCTGCTCATTCACTGAGACGCAAAGGCTGGCCGGATAGCCGTTATAACCTTTAAAGGCCGGTATCGCCCCCTTCTTCCTGGCCAATTCCTCAGCTAACCTGTCCAATTCCTCAGTTGTTACCCCCGGCCTGATATGCTCTCTTAAAGAGGTCAATATCTCGGCTACTATCCGATTGCTCTCCCGCAATAGCCCCACTTCCTTGGGAGACTTAAGGGTTATCAATTGGCCCCCTCTTCTTAACGGAGTCGAATGCCTCCTTTGCTTGGTAGGAGCTACGCACAAACGGTCCAGAGGAGACCCACTTAAAGCCTAAATTCAAGGCCTCTTCCTTATAGGTAGCAAAATCTTCTGGAGGTAGATACTCCTTAACCTCGAGCTGACTTCGAGAGGGCCTTAGATATTGCCCAAGGGTCAATATATCCACTCCCCGCTCCCTAAGATCATCCATTACCGCAATCATCTCCTCTTGTGTTTCCCCCAATCCAACCATTAGACCTGACTTCGTAATGCTCCCCTCTTTTTTAGCCAATTGGAGAAGCTCGAGGGAGCGCCGGTAACTTGCTCCTGGCCTCACCAAGGGGTAGAGACGAGGGACGGTCTCTAAGTTGTGGTTGAAAACATCTGGTCCCACTTCCAAGACCTTCATCAGGGAACTAAACCTTCCGCCAAAATCGGGCACCAAGACCTCCACGCTAATCCCGGGATTTAGTTCCCTAATGCTTCGAATGGTGGAGGCAAAGTGGCTAGCTCCTCCATCCGGGAGGTCATCCCTGGTCACCGAAGTGACTACCGCATGGCTCAACCCCAACCTCTTGGCGACCAAAGCCACCTTTTCTGGTTCCCCCTCATCAGGGGGAAGAGGCCTTCCCTTCTTAATAGCACAGAAGCGACAATTTCTTGTGCAGACGTCACCGAGGAGGAGAAAAGTAGCTGTTCCCCCGGAGAAACACTCCCCCACGTTTGGACATCTAGCCTCCTGACAGACAGTATGCAGCCCCAGTGGTTCCAGGAGAGCCTCCATCTGCTGGAGGTGCTCCCTCTGAAGTCCCCTTCTTCTTACTAACCAGGAGGGAATCAGCAATTAACCTCCTTTTCGGGGACGGTTGTGTTCATCGAGGTAAAGAAAGATGGGCTTAAGCACTTCCCCCGGTTCCACTAAGCCGTAGGAGACCACCATAATTAGGTCCCCTACCTCCCCCTGTCTGGCTGCCGGCCCATAAAGGATAACCGCCCCTGAGCCCCTCTGCTCAGCTATGGTATAGGTCTCAAATCTGGCTCCATTATTAAGGTTAAGGACCTGCACTAATTCACCAGGAAGAATATCTGCCCTCTCCATAAGCTCCTCATCTAGACCTATACTCCCCTGATAATGGAGAACCAGCTTAGTTATCTTGGCTCGATGAATCTTCGACTTGCACATAAACCTTAACATATCCCCTCCTGATTCAACCCCTTAGGGCCTCTTCCACTAACTTTACCGCACAGTACTCTCCACACATAG
This sequence comes from bacterium, assembly GCA_029932675.1. Classification (GTDB taxonomy): domain Bacteria; phylum SM23-81; class DAOVCL01; order DAOVCL01; family DAOVCL01; genus DAOVCL01. The sequence continues at coordinate 36,814 of JAOZPP010000024.1, read as the reverse complement.
TGCAAACATCAGAAAGCATCGGTCGGCTCTCCTCTCTTGCCCGACGGGCAAGCTCAGGATCAATGGAGAGCTTTATCTGTTCCTCCCAATCGAGTCTCTTCCGGGCCTTGGACATACGGAGGTCCCAATCCCAGGCCCCCTTCACCCCTTTGGCCAAATCACCGGCATGGGCTGCAAGCCGAGCAGCCATCACCCCTTCCCTCACCTCCTTTACCCCAGGGAGTCTTAGGTGTTCCCCTGGAGTAACATAGCAAAGAAAATCCGCGCCGGCAGCCGCGGCGACAGCCCCCCCGATGGCACAACCAATGTGATCATAACCTGGTGCGATGTCGGTGACTAGGGGACCCAGTACATAAAAAGGCGCCCCATAACAAAGCTTCTTCTCTAATAGGACATTTGCCTCCACTTGATCCAAGGGAACATGGCCAGGCCCCTCAATCATCACCTGCACCCCCTTCTCCCAAGCCCTCTTGGTCAGTTCCCCCAGGACGATGAGCTCCTCAAGCTGGGGCCTATCGGTGGCGTCCACAATCGATCCGGGCCTGAAGCCGTCCCCCAGGCTCAAAGTGAGATCATACCTCTGGGCTATATCCAACAGCCGATCAAAATCCTCATATAAGGGGTTCTCCTCTCCATTGGCAAGCATCCAGGTCACTAGGAAAGCTCCTCCCCTACTGACAATGTCCATCACCCTGCCTTGTAACCTCAGCCTCTCAAAAACCCCTCTGGTCACCCCGCAATGCACGGTAACAAAGTCCACCCCATCCTGGGCCTGCCTTTCTATGACCTCGAATATCTTCCCCCTATCCATGTGCACCAAGGCTCCCTTCTGGGCAATGGTCTCTATTGCTGCCTGATAGATGGGGACCGTGCCTACGGGGACAGGAGACTCCCTTAAAATCTGCCTCCTAATTTGATCTAAGTCCCCTCCGGTACTCAGATCCATAATCGTATCCGCCCCTGCTTCCCAACTCACCTTTGCTTTTTCCAGCTCCTCCTCGGGGTTTATATAGTCAGTAGAGGTCCCTATGTTGGCATTGACCTTCGTCCTCAACCCCTTCCCAATTCCTATGGGACGAGAGAGCTTATGCCCAAGGTTTTTCGGAATGACTATAGTCCCCTTCGCTACGCCATCCCTTATCTGCTCCGGAGCAACACCCTCCTGCTTAGCCACAGCCCTCATCTCCTCGGTCAATTCTCCCTTACGGGCCATACTCATCTGGGTCATATTCAGTCCCCCTCCCTCCACCTATAAAAATGGTCTAATACTGGATAGCCTTTGCCTATCTCAAGGGAACGGTGCAGGGCCCCGTTGAGATAATTTTTAGCATATCCAACTGCCTCAACAACTTTCTGCCCCTTTGCCAAATAAGCAGTTATGGCTGCTGAAAGGGTGCATCCGGTACCATGTATCCCCCTCCCAGCAACTCTCTGACCTACAAATTCATAACTCTCCCGGCCATTGGTTAATAGATCAACCGGGGGGCCCTTCAGATGTCCCCCCTTAAGGAGTACCCATTGAGGACCTAGCTCAAGGATAATGGAAGCAGCTTTCTTCATATCCCCCCTCTTTTCCACCCTTACCCCAGTCAACCCCTCTGTTTCCCCCAGATTAGGGGTAACTAATAACGCCATAGGAAGAAGTTTTTCCCTTAAAACCTCTTTCCCTTCTTCCTGCAGAAGAACCTCCCCACCTTTGGCCTCCATCACCGGGTCTACAACCAGGTTCATCAACCTATACTTCTTTACTACCTGCACAACAACCTCCACCACCCGGGGGTCAAAGAGCATCCCTGTCTTCACCGAGGCTGGATTCCCTTCCTTGAGGAGGGATTCCAGTTGCTGGTTGACAAATTGGGGGGGAAGGGGGTGGACCTCCTCTACCCCTTGGCTATTCTGAGCTGTAAGAGAGGTAAGGACCGACAGGCCCCATACCCCTAAGGCCGCGAAGACCTTCAGGTCAGCCTGGACTCCTGCCCCTCCCGTGGGATCAGAGCCAGCTATGGTTAGAGCCATTTCCATTGTCTCCATAAAAATATATAGCCTCAACTCTCCCTAAGCAAGGGGAATTTGTACCTTCAACCATCTCCCTCAATTCTTGGAGCAAAAGAGGCGTCAGAATGGCTTCTGACGCCTCCGGGACAGAACCTCAGAATTGAGTGGTTATCCAAAGTAACTATTGATCTAATCACAAAGGTGCTTATATTTGCCTATATCATAGAAGAAGGAATCTTCCCTCGTGGGAATGAACTGGAAGTCATATTCCATCTTACGCCGAGCATCCCTTCCCCACTGGGGATCGTCCTTTACCCTTCGAAACTGCCTATAAGCGCAGTGGGAGAGCACCTTCCCCTGTATCTTCATCTTTCCCTTAGGGGAGAGATAGGCCTGGGCCTGCTTTTCATAGATCTCTCCCATAACATAAAACGAGTAAGGGTAAAGGGGATCTATCCTCCGCGCCTTACGCACGTAGGTTTTAGCGGTGGTGTAATTGCCCAACATATTGTAAGCGGAGGCAAGATCACAATAGATCTTCGGGTCTTTGGGATTTAACCTCGCCGCCTTTTTTTCATAGTTGATGGCCTCCTGATACTTCTTCAATCCATGCAAGGCTACCCCCAAATAGGAGTAAGCCTTGTAGTTTTTAGGGTCAAGCTCGATCAACTCTTTGAGGACCCCTACCGCTTCTGTATACTTCCCTGCCTCATCGTACGCTTTGCCCAGTTTCAAGGCAATCTCCGTATCCTCCGGCTTCGACTGGTGGAGCCTCTCCAGCGTCTTTAGCCTCTCCTCCCTCTTGCCATACTTGGTGTACAGTTTCTCCAAGATAATTTGTACGGAGCTGTTTTGCGGATTGACCTCTGCTGCCCCCTCATAATAGGGTATGGCCTGCTCGTCCCTTCCCGCCTTAACCAGAAGGTTGGCCAGGCGGAGCAGGTTGTCCTCCTTTTGCGGATTGAGCTCATATACCTTTTTATGGAGGAGGATAGCCTCCTCGTTCTTACCTTTCTCCTCATAGATGTAACCCAGGGCCATATAGAAGGGGATATAGTCTGGGAACTTGGAGATAGCTTCCTGATAAGTCTTCTCGCCTTGAGCGGTATCTCCCAAACTGCAGTAGCTGTTCGCTAACAGACCATATGCTTCCCGATGGTCAGGTTTTAACTCTATTACCTTCTTAAAATGCGGTATTGCCTCTGCATATTCATGCATCTTATAGTATTCATAGGCGGTGCTAAACTCCTTCTTTACCTCAAACTCCTTCTGTGCCCTCTTTGCCTCTAAGGTATCGGGTGGGGAAACCTCCACCTCTCTTGTCTTATACTCGATCTCCGTGGAAGCACAGCTTAAAAGGCTAACTAAGAAGATAGCTCCTACTGCCCAAAGAATTCGGTTCGCCCTCTGTGCAGACATCTCTTTCTCCTCCTTTCCACCAATTGATGCGATTATCTCCTTCTCGAACTCAGTCCAACCCTTCCTGAAAAACTCCCTTGGTTGCACCTTCCCGACCTAAGTGGAACTTCAACTTACCCCCAGTTATGAAACATCTTATGCAGCCATACTTATAACTTTTAAAGATTTTTAGCCCTTACCAAATCGGCTACAAATTTCCTCCCGATGAGGAATATATCTTCCTCATACCCTCAGTCAAGCAGAATCTTAAGGCACCATCCCTTTCATAGAAGATAATCCCCTCCACTCCGGGAAGAGCCTCTAAAAGCTTTCTTCCCTCTCGTGGCCCTAAAACAAAAACCCCGGTGGCCAAGATGTCCGCCTCCTCAGCGGTGGGGGCTACCACAGTTACGCTCACCGAGGAATCCGCTGGAAAACCTGTGATAGGATCGAGGAGATGATGGTACCTCTTCCCTTGATGGAAGAAACACCGCTCGTAATCCCCTGAGGTAGCCACCCCCTGAGCGGGGATATTTAGGTAGCCGATAAACCTCCCTGGCTGACGAGGGTGTCTGACGGCTACCCTCCATAGCTTTCCATCCGGTTTCACCCCCCAGAACCTAATGTCCCCTCCCGCATTGACCACCCCCCCAGGCACTCCCATCCCCTCCAGCAACTCCGCTACCCGATCCACGGCATAGCCCTTGGCAACCCCTCCTAAATCAATCCCCTCCCCCCTCAAGGGAAGAGCAACCCTTTGCTGGAGGCTATCCAACTTAATCCTCCAATAACCTACAAGGGCCAGGAGCGTATCGATCTCCCCTTTCCTGGGAACCCTATATCGACCCGTGGGGAACCCCCAAACTCCCTCTAATGGGAAAATAGTGGGGTCAAATGCCCCCTGGGTAAGCCGGGAAAACCTCAGAGCCCGCGAGATGAGGTAGAATAGCCCTCGCCCCACCGGAACAGAGCTATCACCTGCAGCTTGGTTTATCTTCCAAACCTCACTCCCCTGACGGTAGGCTGACATCACCCCTTCCATCCTCTCCAACTCCCCAAACCCTATCTCCATAGCTTCCAGGGAATGGGTTTCATCTCGCTCATAAAGGGATATGGTAACCACGGTATCCATCAAGATGCGGCTTTTTTCAAAGAGCTTAAGCTCCTCCCTCTTCCCCCATCTCCAGAAACCTATGGTAATGAGTAAAACCAGAAATATATAGACCCCTGCTCTTCTCATATCCGCTTAATTTAACAGAAATTCTACCATTGTCAAATTGAAATCAAGTGTTTCGCCAGCCTAATGAGCCTGGGGCTTGACCTTATAATCCCTTTTACTATTCGTTTCACCTCAATGCTCCCCACAACCCTTCCGGTAAACATTTCCTTAACTATGTGAGTGACTTCATCCAGCTCCCTATCCGAAAGCTTAAGGAAGACCTCTTTGGCTCGATACCTAAAGTTTAGCTCCCTCCCCATCCCCTTCTTCCACCTTCTCTCATAACGGCTTAAGGAATTCGCCGAGAAATCCCCCTCAAGGAAGGCCTCCTTGATCGCTTTTGCTGCCCATCTTCCGCTCCGCAGGGCATTAGCAATCCCTGCCCCAGAGAGGGGGTCGGCAAACCTGGCCGCATCCCCCACTACCAGCAACCTATGGGTAAAAGAGGGATTAAGGGGCTTAGCGGTAGGAACCGCTCCGCGGGTCATCCCCAAGGCCTCCGCCCCTGGGTAGGTTTTAGCCACGAAGAGATCGAGGTAATCCTTTGGTGCCCCTTGGGCTTTGGGCGGAGAGAGGGCTAGCCCCACATTAGCCAAACCATTCCCCTTGGGGAAAACCCAAGCATATCCACCTGGGGCGATGAGATTACCGATGTGAAACTCAACAAACCCGGGGAGGAAATTCCGGTGCACTAAAAGGTATTGACAGCAACAAACTATGTCATTGGGAGCAAGGGGGGTGAGCAGTCCTCCCCATCTCCCAATCCTTGAACCAATACCATCAGCTCCCACCACCACCTCTCCCTTGACTCCTCCCTCTTTACCATCCCTCCTTATCCTTACCTCTATCCCGCTCTCTCCAATCTCCAACCCCACTGCCTCCACCCCCAACCAGAGAGCGGCCCCTGACCTTGCCGCCATAGCGGCAAGGTCTCGATCGAAGATGGCCCTTTCCAAGATGTATCCGGCCCGGGGATGCTTCACCTCGGCGACCACCCCATTGGGACCATAGAGCCTCCCTCCTTCCACCCTTGAGGCTATCCAAGAAGGGTGAGGGGGAAAGTGATCCTCCAAGCCTTTGGTATCTATCCCCTCTGCACAGTTCACCGGGATTCCTATCTGGGACCTCCTCTCTATGAGAAGAGTCTCTAAACCGGCCTCCACACATCCCTTAGCAGTAGAGGAACCAGCAGGACCAGCTCCAACGACTATGACATCGAACTTCTCTCCCATCTCCGCCTTTAAGTATAATTTGCGGTTATAGGCAAGTCAAGCCGTTTTTGGCCAATTATCCTTGACAAATTGATTTCCCTTTGCTATGTTTCCCTTGTTTCAGACTAAGGAGGAAGGATGAAAACATTGAATTGGGCTGGGCTAATAGTTTACAGCATCATCCCCGGTATAGTAGCCTATTTTTTAGGGGGAGAGAGAGCAACCGTTGGTAGCTTATACATTATCGCCATTGGTATAGCTCTCATAGTGGGATTGATAAAATGGAGGATAAACAAAAATAAGGAAGAATTTTAACCTCGCTATTTCTCTACCTATATAGGGCTTGCAGTTGGCCGCAGGCGGCTCCTATGTCCTTACCCTTACTTTCTCTCAAGGTTACTGTAGAGGTAAGGGGATAGAGCCACCTCCGGAAGAATTCAACCCTCTGGGGATCTGGCCTCCTAAACTTAGCCCTCGGGATCGGGTTATAGGGGATGAGATTTATCTTACAGGGTATCCCCTTCACCATCTGGGCCAGTTTAGTGGCCTCATCAAAGGAGTCGTTAACCCCGGCAATAAGCAGGTATTCAAAGGTTACCCTTCTTCTGTGGATCTGGGTGAATTCCTTGGCTGCCTTGAGAATCCCTTTAAGGGGATACTTCCTGTTTATCGGCATAAGCCAATCCCTCAGCTTGTCATCTGGGGCATTGAGGGATATGGCCAATCCCAATTTTATCCCTTCCCTAGTCAATCGCCCCATCTGAGGAACTAGCCCAGCCGTTGATAGGGTCATCTTCCGCGCCCCAATCCCTAAGCCATAAGGGGAATTAAATATCCTCACCGACTTGAGCACCTCCTCATAGTTCAAGAGAGGTTCCCCCATCCCCATAAAGACGAGATTGGTCGGCCTCTCCCCGGTCACCCTCCCCACCTCAATAACCTGACCAACGATCTCCCCCGCCCTCAAATTCCTCCTCAAACCAACCCTCCCCGTGGCACAGAACCGGCACCCTAAGGGGCAACCCACCTGAGTGGAGAGACACACCGTCCTCCTTCTCCCCTCCCTAATGAGCACACTCTCCACCCTCTCTCCATCCTCCAATTCAAAGAGGAACTTCGTCACCTTATCCACTTGAGAATCCATCCTTTGAACTAACTTCATCCCCCCCAGAGAGAAAACCGCTGCAAGCCTCTCCCGCAACCCCTTGGATAGATCGGTCATCTGGGAGAATCCTCCCACCCCCTTCCCATATATCCACTTCATCAGTTGCTTGGCCCGAAATGACCTCTCCCCCATTTGGCTTAGCAAACCCTCTATCTCCCCCAGTTCCATCCCTATTAGGTTCACCTTGTCCATACATCTCCAATATAAAATGTCGGAGCCTTCCAGGCAACCTTAATCAAGATCGATAAGGGATGAATAAAAAAACTGCCGAAGGAGTAATCTTCGGCAGTTCAACGATCTATCTTCTGTTTGCTGATAATTATTTCAACAAAACCATCCTCCTTGCCATTTTAAAATCCCCAGCCTTCAAACGGATAAAGTAAATTCCACTGGGGAGGGAACCTGCGTCCCACCGGACAGTCTTATAACCGGCATTCTGTTCCCCATCAACCAAAGTCATAATCCTCTGACCAAGGATGTTGTAGACCTCTAACTTCACCCAGCAATCCTTGGGCAAGGCATATCTGATCTCGGTAATCGAATTGAATGGATTGGGATAATTTGGGGAAAGGGCGAATGCTTTGGGAAGATCTACAAAATCGCGCCCCTCAATTCCAACTACGACTGGCCCCACTATGTTTGATATCCCCGACCAGTTGGGTACTTCATCGGCAGCCTTTATGGCAAAGTAGTATGTCTGTCCAGCAGTAAGCCCTGTCACTACACAACTATCCTCCTCTCCTGCCGGAGAAGGCGGCGGTTCATTGGCCACTGTATCTGCCGCTTCCCACCAGGTAGAAGTATCTATACCCACTTCTACAGTGGAATAGCGAATATCATACATCGTAGCAGTTCCCACAGTATCATCGTCCCCAGGAGCCGTCCAACATAGGGTAACAGAACCATCAACTGAAGAGGTTGCGGTGAGGGTAGTGGTAACAGCGGGCGGAATTACATCGTTGCCGACAGTCAGGGTGGTTAACATAGTTACTGTGGTATGGTAGTAGTCATCGGCCTGAACTTTAAGGTATCCCTTATACAGGCCAGAATCCATTCCCACAGTGTTATAATGCAAGATGACCACTTGGGAAGTATCTACCTCAACAACACCTGATTCTGGCTCTACCCAAAGCCAGGGAACTTGTTCTCCTAGAGAATCTTCATCCCAAATGAAGTATTTCATTGGCACATTCGTCACATTCGAAAGGGTTAATGTCCAGATAGCCGAAGAATCAGGTGGAATTGAGACATTGGGCAGATCTCCTGGGGTACTAAGTAACCCTGATAAAAGAAGGTACCAATGCCATTCTATAACGTGTCCCGGCCACCCATCTCGGATTTTCACCTTATACCAATAGAGTCCTGGATCCAAACTAGCCAAGTTTATCGTCAGGGTGGATTCAGCCTCTGATAGAGAATCACTTTCAAGAAACCAGCTATAGGTTAAGTGGTCCCCGTCCGGATCCTCGGCCTCCACTCCCAATTCTATGGAGTTCGAGGGCCAAAGCACGTTCTGAGTCTTACTTGGCCAGGCTCTTCGCACGCGCGGCGGATCATTAGTATTAGCTACCTTTACCGTGGCAATGTCTATTGCACCCCAGCCAGAAGCATCGATGACGAGAAGAGAGATCTGGTAAGTTCCCTCATAAGGGAAGGTAACTTCACCTGATGAGTCAGTCAGATCACCGAAGAAACCGTCCCCATCTAAATCCCAAGAATACGAAAGTGGTTGATCAGGGGAAGTCCCGGAACCACAGATAGCTATTGCTTGCCTCTCTACACCATAGTAAGGGCCACCCGCCTCAGCCGTGGGCAGTGGTTTGGTTACTACCGTGTCCAAAATCTCCACAAGAGCTTGTACCTCCGCATACAGCGTTTCAGACGAGGCTGTTTGGGTTAGAGAGTTTTCATATAACTGAAGACGATCAATAAGACTCCCTGACTCAAAACCGGTAAGATCCTCCCCCACAATTTCACTTACCACACTGTCGATTTCTGTGTCATTTAGACCTGCCTGTCGCATCTCATACCGCTCCTCTGGATATAATCCGACACTTGCCAGACGTTGCTGGAAACTCCTCGCAGTATCTGCATTCCAGGAAAGTGAGACACCGGAGTCCTCAATTGTGGCGCGAAACTCAACGACAGCAGAGTGAAGGCTGTCTATTTGGTTATTTATAAAAGAGAGATAGAGTCCAAGCTGTCTAGCATGGAGTAGGCGTTCTCTATTGCTTCCACATGCCACTGACTCGTTGTAGCGCTCGATAGACTCACAAATTCCACGCAAATACGCATCGTGAACTTTTTCCATGTTTGCTACCCTAATCCCCTTCCGATCTAAAGGGCTATCAGTCTTTAGAACAAGAACCTCAATAGGCCCGATAGGAGCTGGAACGGTTTCCCCAGAATGTGGAGGGGTCAGCAGCTATCTGCTCATAAGCTTCACGCTTGCTTCCCAAGAAGTTATCATAAATTCCAAGCCACAGATACTCCAGTTGACTTGCTGGGGTTAAGGGTCCAGCCACAAATTGCATTGCCCCAACGATCTGGTTCAAAACTATACCCATTACTATGGCGCCCCTATCTTCACTCATGACGACCCTTAGGAATGCATCTCCATAATCAAACGCGGCGTTATACAGCTCAAAACCATTTTGTATTCCTTCCCTGAGACTCTTAAGCTGCTCAGCGTGAAAAGACGCATCATTTTTGTAAGATTCCAGGGATGCTAGCCTCGGACAAAAGTAGGGGGCAACCCAGAAAGCAACCGAGTCAGCCACCCCAAGGACGAAGTCCCTATCGGGGCTAAACCATCCGTCCTGACCTTCATCAATGACGATATCATAACATCCTGGGGGAACAGTCCCAGAAGGTTTTGTGCGCCCAAGGGTTACACCAGTAAACAGATAGTCATCTATCCAGTATCCTATCACGTTGTGTGCCGCAGCTACAGCACATTGCTCAAGGGGAAATGCACATTCCCGTTCCCCACCAGTGTCTGGCATGATGTAAATATCGGCTACCGCAGCCCACATGCAATTATCGGGGGTATAATTGGCATAATTATCACATTCAATATCACCTGGAACCGGGCAAGCCAACTTCCCATCCACTATGATATCCTCGTCCGGGCCAAAGTACTGCTGGCCATTTCTCAAAACCACGTAGTGATCATAAGCAGAAGCAGAAGTTAGCTGTGCCCCCACTATTATGAGAGATATCAAACAGATGAGGAGCCCTCGCTTAGGTTTCAAGACTTCCCTCCTTTCTTGGGTTTTGGTATATAGACCTCCTTACGAACCTCCCTATGAGGTTCCCCTACTTCAACACGATCATCTTCTTGGTCTGGATGAATTCACCGGCTTCAATCCGATAGAAGTAGATGCCATTGGCCAAACCCTCTGCGCTCCAGCTAACCTCGTGGTAGCCAGCTTCCTGATGCTCATCTACCAATGTCTCAATCCTCTGCCCAGAGATGTTGTATAGGGTCAGCCTCACATAGGTCGCCTTGGGAAGGCCATACCTGATTGTGGTCACCGGGTTGAAGGGATTGGGATAGTTCTGGCTCAGAGAGAAAGTCTTTGGAACCTTAGTCTCTCCCTCTTCTGGTACAGAAATTGGTGAAAACTGGAAATTAACCACCGTAGTCTCCGCCTCCACGCTCTCTACACCCTTCTCAACAGCACCCCCATAACCATCCTTTGAGGCCGAGACCTCATATACACCTGGCACCACATAGGAAAGCTCATACCGACCATCGGCTTTGGTAATGTCCCATCCCAATACCAGCGTATCCCTTAGGACCTGAACCAACACCCCATCCAGAGGTTCACCAGTTGCACCATCGGTAACCTCACCAATGATACATCCACCAGGGTTGTTAGCCTTTACAGTATCTTGCCCCACAAAGGTGGCCTCTATGCTCCCAACCTGCACCATCCCCTCTATGGTGGCTATACCACACCGCTTCAGATCAACTACTCGAAGCGAGGCCAGATAATCAAAGGCAACCATCAGGTCTGGTATCCCATCCTCATCATAGTCGCCGATCTCCCAAGGTTCAGCTAAGGGGTGGATGCACTCCTCCCGACATCCGCACATAGAAACCTCCTCAATATATTTCACTGAGTATCCCTGGGGCAACTCAATGTAGCACTTGACCGGTGGGAGATTCGGGGTTAAATCCAGCTCATCAGGGACCAATTCCACCGTAGCCGGTAGGATGAAAGTGGGGACAAGCTCCCTGGAGGCCTCGTTATTATCCTCATCGTATTCTTCCAGTTCCTGATCCGGATCCAACCTGACATAGACGTCATGGGGTACCGAATCCGGGAAGGTCCAAGAAACCTCCACCGTATCGATCGCTCCTGCTACCAGGTTATAGACCATCTGATCACTCCCTATCTGGTGCACGGCTATGTCCGGATCCCCGTCATAGAAGCGCACTTTAACACTACCTATAGGGTCTGATGCTGTATCACAATGAACCACCGCATAGAGAGTCACCGTTTCATGGGGGAGTGGGGTTGAAGGGGCAAAGAAAATGTCTTGATCGGTGAGGAAGACATCTACCTTTGAGCACCAACAGTTGACGTAACCTTGGGCGGGGATTGAACAGGTGTCATACGAATCGCACACCACTAACCCTATCATACCAGAATATACCTCTTTACAAAACAGGGTGCAGATGGGGGTAGTGCAGTCGCGAAAAGTATCGTCTCCATCTAAGTCCCACGAATAACTGGCAATATAATCACCCCACTCTGTATCAGGATCCCAGGAATCGGTCCCATCAAGTATTATGGGCTCCCCCACCCTTCCAGCATAAACCTCCCCGGGCCCAGGTGGTCCCGGATCGGCTATAGGACGGTTGTTTTTACGCCACACTATGACACGATGTTCCTTAACATCACATTTCACGGTTGTACATGGCGGCGTCTCGGAGCCTTCATCACAAACTTTGAGGGTTACCCAGAATGTGTCCTCCAGAAGTGGAAAAGGTAAGGGATAACCTGGGTTCTCTACATTGTGCCCCACCGCATCAGGATTATCCCAATCTATGCCGTCCTCCTTATCGAAATCCCATAGCCATTCCACGATTTGTTTGCTGGAATCCGGATGGTAGGAGTTGTTCGCATCCATAGGGAAGGATGTCCCCGGACCAATAGTGCTGGGGGCGTTAATCACTGCCACCGGCCCTGGACAAACTATTCCCCGAATGAGGATGAGTATGCCAAAGGCCGTGTCCAAAACTCTATCATTGCCGTAGCCAGAACCATGCCAAGACCCCCCGCTCTCTTGATTGTCCACCAACCAGCTATCGTATTCATCTTGCCAGTCATGACCACATATGGATTTGATCTCCCCGGGGACACTGATTCGACATCCCTTGGCCAATCCATACATTGCATAGAGGCTAGCGAAATTCCCCCACATCCCTGAGGAGTTCCACTCGTTGCAGAGCCAACTGAGCGCATCTCGAACCATCTGGTCGGATGTATCTACATCACAATAGGCCAGTTCACAAAGTCCTGCTGCTGTCATTGCAAAACGACCGGTGTTACCGTAGGGATCGGTGTAGCCGAAGCATCCGTTGGAAGCCTGACTGAAGTCTATCCACAGCAGAAGCTCACCTTTTAGACTGTCGGGGGCACATATATTCCATTCGCTTTCGGCAGCTTCAAGGCCTATAGCTGGCCACTGGGATACTGAGTTGTCGCTAGTATAAGGATAGTAACCGTAGTTTGGTTTATATCTCCATCCCCCCCGTGCGTTAAAGGGTGGGTCATTTTGAGCCCAGGCACAATAGTCCACTGCGTCAACGATAATCTCCCCATACGTATGTCCATCGACATCGGGGCTGGATGTGCTGGATGCAACCAGTGATGGATCCCCACTTCCCACTACAGCCATCATTGCTATCCCCTGGTTATACATTTGACCGCGGAAATAGTGATCGCCATCATCGAAGTAAATTCCAATCTCATCGCCATCTGTATCAGGGTTGAAACACTCTTGAGTATCTATAGAGCAAGTGTAAGCGTGATTGAAGATGTAGGCCAACCCGGACTGAACCGTTTCGGCGTAGATGTCTTCATCTATGTCGTTCGTAGGAAAGTGCCCCCTATTCTCGAAGGCCAAAACGGCCAAGGCAGTGGGGGAAAGGTAGTAATAATGCCGCGGCCAATAGCTACGCCAATAGCCCCCTGAGTACTGATTACGATAGAGCCAGCGTAACCCATTCTCGATAGCTGCGTTTACTTCTATCTCCAAAGTCTGGGGTACTACATCTATTCTCACCACATCCGAGTCCCAATTCCCGTTTTTGTCTGTAACCGTCAAGGTAGCATATTTTGGCCCCATGGTGCTATAACTGTGGATCACTGCAATGTAGCGAAAGTGGGGTGGGTCACTCACCGATCCGCTCGCTGGAGGAGTACCATCTCCAAAATCCCATACATAGGTATAAGGAGGTGTGCCACCGTGGACATTTCCCCAGATGGTGAGTTCCTTCCCTGGCCATGCATAAGCTGTATTCTCGTAGCTTTGCGGTCTGTATATCCCATCGGGCATGACATTCACCCGTAAGGGGCCCTTTGAGCCTTTTGAGTAAGCACTCCTCCAGCTTGAAGCAGGATCTTCTTCGGGAGGGGGTTCCGGTATGGGCTGAGGAGACAAAGTGCTATACCCTTCATACTCCTGCAAAAGCGATTTCGCTTGCTTCATTATGGGGTCATTTTCTGCCCTATTGTTGAGAACAACAAAAAGGGCAGGCCCCAAGGCCAAAAGGCAAAACAGCATTAGCTTCTTCATTTCGGAACTCCTATGTTAAGGACGAAAATCGTTTTGACTATGTGTTTTACTAATGTTATCTACTCCCTTAGAACCTTAAATGGGAGTCAAGATTTGACCCAGGTTATGCTTGCAATAATTAGAAGTCACTTAATCGATTTAGATTTCACAAGTCCCATACGAAGTTCTATCTACCCTTTGTAGGGTGATGGCTTGTCAAACCGCCAGACCTAAACTGTGTAGCCACAAAGTGTCCTTGCCTTTTGTCTCCTGCACGTGAATGAATCATTCAAATTCGCTCTTCTCCAACCGCCACCTTATGAAACACGATTACATAATCAGGGTTAAATCTTTCTCCGAACCTCTCCGCAAAGGCATCACCACCTTTCTGTAAGCCCCTTTCACTTGTTTGATCAACCAAATCTCACATCGCATCACCTCCTCAGCAGTTGAAAAGACCCCTTATTTTGGTCTCACTTATTTACCGAAAGGGTCTCCTCCAAGGCCAGAATGGAATATGCGGTGACCAAATCCTTATTGTTCTCCCACCATCTCCCATTAGAGTTCACCCAAGAGCCATCACCATTTTGAATCTTTATAAGCTTAGAGATGAATTCACTTCGCCAATTGTGTTCTATGCCTTTGTCATCTGTTAAGACATCCTCACCATAAATAGAGAGCGCCTTCGCCATCGTATGGTAATAGTAGTAAAGGCCTTGATCCCCCATCGGAGGATTCTCCTCAAGGGTAAAATGGTTCTTTATCCACTTATAGGCCGCCTGAACCCGGGGGTCGTCCTTGCCCACATCAGCGTAGATGAAGCTCTTTAATCCAGCATAGGTCATACTTCCGTAGGACCTTAACCCCCCAGCTTGGCTGTAACCGGGGTAGTATACAAATCCACCATCATCAAGAGACTCCGGCTGATCATTGTATTTCTTCAAATTCTGACAGCGTTCCAAGAAGACAATGGCCTTGTCCCAAAAAAGTTCCTTATTGGCATTGGCTCCTACTGAACCCTCAATCTCCCCTCCTGGTTGGGTCCCACTGAATTCCTTCTGTTTGCCTGTAGCCTCACTTCTCACCCGATAGGGCTCTGATTTTTTGAGAGCTTCCAGAGCCCATTGCATATTAGACATATCCGGTCTTTCATCTCCGCCGTAGCCTATACCCCCATAGAATCTATCCCTGCGAGTATAACCCTCCTCATCATCGGCCTGAAGGGTAATGAGGAAATCCCGTGCTCTCCTAATCACTTCTGCATATTTGGCATCCCCCGTTGCCAGAAGAGCCATAATGCAAATCGAGGTATTATAACAGGGCATATCCCTTCCATAGATACCTCCGTCAGGTTTAACTTGATCCAATATGTATTGAACACCTCTCTCTATAGTGAAGCTGTAATCACTGGCAAAAGGACTATTTAAGAAGGCAGTGACGACAAGAGCGGTAATAGCTGGATAGGAGGACCATGAGCCATCCTCTCCCTGGCGTTTCTCCAACCAGGCCAACCCCTTTTGAATGGAGTGTTCTGTTTCCTTCCTTAAGGAGAGTTCAATAGGAATTCCCTTGTTGACCTCCTTCTGAGGATATAAAGGTGACCCTATAAATGACAGGAGCATTAACCCTGTAAACACCAATAGGATGTAATTCCTGTTTACCATTAGAACCCCCTTCGACTATGGAAGATGTTATCTCTCAACCAACCAAACTGACTGAAATGTCGTTCATCTCCCCCCTAAGAACTGGGCGACAAAAAACCCCGCGGAGAGCCATTCTCCTAACCATTTCGGAATCGCTCACTCCCAAAACTTGCTACCAAGAAAAGACCTAATTAACCCTGCATCTCAATCTAAGGCCTTTAAAATCAGCTTCACTGGAGTGCCTACCTTTGGCACCATCTTCTCATTTACCCTATAAATTGTATCATCCCCTCCTGTGGAAAGAGGATTGTCTATGATGGTTAAAGGATCGTGAAATGTAGTTATAATCGATCTATCTTCATCAGCCATAAACCGCCCATCATAGATGACAGACCCTGCAAAAACCCAAGGGGTATGTTTCATTGACCTCTTCTGGGGGATGTTGTAAACTAAATCCTCCCCTCTCACCCTTTTAACTGTTCCATTTTGTTCCCATTCCACCCAAACCTCTAAGGAGTCTCCCTCAGGTGTTCTGGGGTCACCTTGATACTCAAGCTTATGTCCCCCAGGTTCTAACCCCAAGAGAAGCAAAGCAACTTGTAGATGATGAGGTACAACATCCAGAACTAACACGCTTTCGTGTTGTTTCCCACCCCAGGCACAGGCTAAAAGTTCAATCATTCCGGATTGCATATTTACCTCGCCATCAATATAGATTTCCCTTTTCTCTCGGTTCAGAGTAACAGTCCCAACTCTGTAAACCCCATCAGCCAATTTACGAACCTGCGGTTTCCGGTCTGAGAGTTTCCCATCCTTCGCGTCACTCTGTCCTCTACCTATCAGCAGCAGCAAGTTGATCGTGAGCAGAGTCGCGGCAAATATGCTTTTAGGCATTTGATCCTAACCTCCAGTGATCATATAATGTGCTTTAAACTCAGATATAACAAACCAAGACCTGATAAGGACCTACTTTCCTTAAAATCAAAAACCCACATGTTTAATCAGTAGGAATTAACATGTGGGTTACCTAACAAAATTGGGCGATACATAAACCTATCCACCACGTAAACAGAACCCCGCTCCCCCCAACTCTCGCTTTATGGGGACCAAGCTCCATTTTTTCTCCCGTGCCTATGATTAGGCTTAAATCGCCCTTTATTTCGCTGTTTTGTACTTTTAGCAACTAAAATGCGAATTAATATAATTCATCACTTACACTTTGTCAAGAAAAAAATGTAGATTATTTGGCTGATGACCCCACATGGTAACCATCCTGAATAGATTCTCTCTCTTCTATCCAGATAGGCAGAAGTTGATCAACGATTACTGGAACCGAATTGGAGACCCCGGGTGATACCTTTAGGACGGTCGGGCACTACCCTGAGGGGAAAATCCTTTATTTAAAAGCTTGCTCCACTGCGTTTCACCCCCTTTGATTTCCCTTTGGGAGTATGCAAATGAGGAACTTTATGCAAGCTAATTTTCATTAGCTTACCGTAGATACGTGCAGAGCCCATTAAAAGTAGTTGACTATTTGGGTTAAATCCTTATCTTTAGGGAGAATCAACACTGGCTGCTGGGGCTCAGGAAGAAAAGTCACCTTGACGAATGCGTAATGGCCCCACTGAAACGTTCCTGAAAACCTTCAGGGAGGGGAGATGGCACACTTAGAAAGGGTTGACCCCCAAATTGCCCAAGCCATTAAGGGAGAAATAGATCGCCAAAGATATGGCTTAGAGCTTATCCCCTCGGAGAACTTCGCCAGCCCAGCAGTTTTAGAGGCATTGGGCTCGGTCTTCACCAACAAGTATTCCGAGGGCTATCCCCACCGGAGATATTATGGGGGAAATCAGTTTGTGGATGTGGCCGAGGATCTGGCCATAGAAAGGGCAAAGGAGCTTTTCGGAGCTGAACATGTAAATGTGCAACCCTATTCCGGTTCTCCAGCAAACTTAGCCGTTTACTTTGCCCTCTTGAATTTTGGTGATAAGATTATGGGAATGAACCTAGCCCACGGAGGCCACCTCACCCATGGTCATCCCGTTAATTTCTCTGGTAAGTCCTATACCATAGTGCAATATGGGGTTACTAAGGAAACCGAGAGGATTGATTACGAAGAGGTGAGGAGAATCGCCCTCCAGGAAAGGCCAAGACTCATCCTTTCTGGGGCTACTGCCTACCCTCGGGAGATCGACTTTGAAGCCTTTCACCAGATAGCGCAGGAAGTGGAAGCGATTAGTATGGCCGATATAGCTCACATAGCGGGTTTAGTAGTGGGCGGTGTCCATCCGAGCCCCTTCCCCTTCACTGATGTGGTCACCACTACTACTCACAAAACCCTGAGAGGGCCGCGGGGGGCGATGATTATGTGCAAGGAAAAATTTGCCAAGGATATAGACAGAGCTGTCTTCCCAGGGATGCAAGGTGGCCCCCATGATCATGTCAATGCGGCCAAAGCAGTGGCTTTTCAGGAAGCCTTGCAACCTGAATTCAAGGAATATGCCCAACAAATAGTCAAGAATGCCAAGGCCTTAGCAGATGAACTTCTCTCCCGCGGTTTTAGGCTTGTTTCTGGAGGGACAGATAACCACTTAATCCTTGTCGACCTCTCCAATAAAGGGATCACTGGAAAGCAAGCGGAGGAGGCACTGGATAAAGCCGGGATAACCTGCAACAAGAATATGATCCCCTTCGACCCCCGTACCCCCTTTAACCCCAGTGGAATAAGGATAGGAACCCCTGCCTTAACTACCCGGGGGATGAAGGAAGGGGAGATGAAACTTGTGGGAAAATTCATTGCTGAAGTGATCGAGAACTTTGGCCAAGAAGAAGTCTACAAAAAGGTTAAGCGGGAGGTGAGGGAGCTCTGTGAGAGTTTCCCCCTCTATGCTGATCTCTGATGTCCAGGCCGAGCTGGGATGAATATTTCTTAAGCATAGCCCAACTCGTCTCCTCCAGATCTACCTGCCTGCGGAGGAAGGTGGGAGCGGTAATAGTCAAGAACCAAAGGATTCTGGCTACAGGTTACAATGGTGCCCCGGCTGGTCTGAAGCACTGTGCTGAAGTTGGCTGTCTGCGCGATAGGTTGGGTATCCAATCCGGGGAGAGGCAGGAGCTCTGCCGTGGCATTCATGCCGAACAGAATGCCTTGGTCCAGGCAGCAACTTCGGGGGTGGATATAAGGGGAAGCACCTTGTATTGCACCAACCAACCCTGTATTCTCTGCACCAAGCTCCTCATCGGCGCTGGCATAACCAGAGTGGTGGTGGCCGAAGGCTATCCGGATAACCTGGCGCGGGATTTACTTGAGGAGGCGGGGATACCCTTGGAGAGACTGTAACCCTTTAATGCTATCTGGGAATTTTAGGGAAAGGGATAACCAATGAAAACCATCGATAAGGAAACAGGTTGGATTGAGGTCATCTGTGGGAGTATGTTTAGCGGCAAGAGCGAGGAGCTCATCCGCCGGTTAAGGAGGGCGAAGATAGCCAAACAGAAGGTTCAGGCCTTTAAGCCCAGGATCGATACCCGGCACTCCGCGAACCAGATCGTCTCCCACAGCGATCAGAGGATAGAGTCCGAATCGGTGGATTCAGCACAGGAGATACTGGAGAAGCTGAGACCGGATACCCAGGTGGTGGGCATAGATGAAGCCCAATTCTTAGGGATGGAACTGGTGGATATATGCGACCAATTGGCCAATGAGGGGAGGAGGGTAATCGTCGCTGGACTTGACCAGGATTACCGGGGCAAGCCATTCGAGCCCATTCCCCAACTCTTGGCCATAGCCGAGGATATAACGAAGACCCTTGCCGTCTGTATGGTATGTGGCCGACCGGCGAACAAATCCCAGAGGTTAGTAGAGAGCAAGGAGAGGGTCTTGGTGGGGGCAGAGGGAGCTTATGAACCGAGATGTAGAAGGTGTTTTGTTCCTCCCCAGGAATAGATCTTATGGGCCGGTTTGAATACTTCGAACACCTAGCCGATATGGGGATCGTTGGCTGGGGGGCAAGCCTCGCCGAGGCCTTTGAGGAGGCTGCCAAGGCAATGTTTAACCTAATCATCGACATCGATCAGGTGAAACCAAGTCAGAGGCTTCCTATCCACTGCCGGGCCGAGGACACCGAAGAGCTCTTCGTGGAATGGCTAAACCAACTTTTAACTGAAGCAGACATCAATGGACTGGTTCTCTCTCGATTTAGGATAGATCGGATAACCGAAAAAGAGTTGCACGGCTGGGTAGAGGGAGAAAGGTTCGACCCCCAAAGGCATAATCCCAAGGTTGAGGTGAAGGCGGCAACCTATTCTGGGTTGGCCATTGGGGAGAGGGATGGTGAATTCTTTGCCCGCTGCGTGGTCGATATCTAAGGCCCTGAGGAGGTGGAGAGATGGAACTAAAAAAGTTAATTGCCGAAGGTGAATATGAATGGGTCATCCCTCGTCAAGGGGAGATGAAGGTGCCAGGGAAGATCTATGCACACCGGAAATTGATAGAGGAGATGGATGAGAAGGTATATGAACAGGTGACCAATGTAGCTTGCCTTCCAGGGATACAAAAGTTCTCCCTGGCAATGCCTGATGCCCATTGGGGTTACGGTTTCCCCATCGGTGGGGTGGCCGCCTTTGACCCAGATCAGGGAGGGATCATCTCTGTAGGCGGTGTGGGCTTCGATGTAAACTGTGGGGTAAGAACCCTCTGCACTGGGCTTGACCTGGAGGAGGTTAGACCCAAACTTAAGGATATAGTGGATACCCTCTTCGGCATCGTCCCTGCTGGAGTAGGATCAAGGGGAAAGATCTCCCTCTCCTCTTCACAGGTTGAGGGGGTGCTCACCAAGGGGGCACAATGGGTAGTAGGGCTCGGTTATGGGGAGAAGGAGGACCTGGAATTCACTGAGGAGAGGGGTATGGTCCCGGGAGGTGACCCAGGGGCAGTGAGCCAGAAGGCCCTCCAACGGGAAAAAAGGCAGGTGGGCACCTTAGGTTCGGGGAACCACTACCTGGAGGTTCAGTGGGTGGAGGAGGTCTATGACCCCTCAACCGCCAGTAAGTTTGGATTAGAGAAGAACAAGGTCACCATTACCATCCATTGCGGCTCACGGGCTTTGGGCCATCAGGTGGGAACTGACTACTTGAGGATTTTAGCTGAGGCTTCCCGCAAGTATGGCATCCCCATCAAGGAGAGGGAGCTGGTCTGTGCACCCATAGACTCACCCGAGGGGAAAAGGTATTTCTCTGCGGTGAACTGTGCCATAAATTATGCCTTTGCTAACCGGCAAGTAATAACCCATTTGGTCAGGGAGGGCCTGAACAGGGTCTTCCCCCGGGCAGAGGCCAAGCTCCTCTACGATGTAGGCCACAATACCTGTAAGTTAGAGAACCACAGAATAGATGGCCAAGAGAGGAGGGTTTTGGTCCACCGGAAGGGGGCTACCCGTGCCTTTGGCCCCCAGAGAGGGGAACTCCCTCAGCCCTACCAAGGAATCGGGCAGCCGGTGATCATTGGGGGGACGATGGGCACGTCCTCCTATATATTGGTGGGAACCGAAACTGGCGAGGAGAAGGCATTCGCCTCAGTCTGCCACGGGGCAGGAAGGAGGATGAGCCGGAAGCGAGCGATGAAAACCTGGAGAGGGGAGAGATTACTCGATGAGCTTAAATCCAAGGGGATCTACATTAGAGGCCACTCTATGTCCGGTCTGGCTGAGGAGGCACCTATGGCCTACAAGGACGTCACCGAGGTGGTGGAGGCAATTCACAATGCGGGTTTGGCCAGGAAAGTGGTGAGACTCAAGCCTATGGGTTGTATAAAGGGATAGATTGCGATGAAAAGGTTATGGCTTACATTAGCCCTTATCTCCCTTTGCCTCCCCTTGAGCTTAGGGAAGGCGGGGGAGCTACCTCAGAGGGTTAGCTTTTCAAAGCCGAGCCTCTCCTTTGAGCAGATGAGGGGGTATGATGTGGTCAAGCTCCAAGGCTGCCACTTCACCAACCAGGTAGGGGCCCCTCTCCTGCCGGTAAGGAACATCTATATCCGTATTCCCCCTGATGCCAAGGTAACTGGGGTCAAGCTCACTAAGTGTGAATATGCGGATCTGCCTGGGGTTTATAACCTATATCCGACTCAACCCTCAATTCCCATCAGCCATTCAGCCCATTCACCTCCCTTCGTCAAACCAGACCCTTCCATCTACAGCTCTCCAGCGCCCTATCCTACCAATATCATCCGTTACCTCGGTTTGGGGAACCTCTGTGGAGAAAGAATTGCCACTTTACAACTCCACCCCCTTCAATACATCCCTTCAGAGGGAAGGCTCCGCCTCATTACTCAGGTAGAGTTCAAGCTACAATACCTGCGGGAAGGGAAGGTCGCCAGATCCCTCCCTCATAGGGCTGGATCAGAAGGCATCTATCATCGGGTGGTTAGGAGATTGGTCCTTAACCCAGATAATATAGGGGGGAGGGCCCTTGGGGAAGAGTTCCCCAAAGATGATCTACTCACCTACCTAATCATCACCGATGCCAACTTAGCCCCAGTTTTCACCCCTCTGGCCCAGTGGAAGACAAAAAAGGGGGTCCCTACGGCAATAAGAACCGTCTCCTGGATAGACTCCCACTATAACGGAAGTGACCTTGCCGAAAGGATCAGAAACTACCTGAAGATCGCTGCTCAGGATTCGGGAACCATCTGGGTCCTCCTGGGCGGGGACACAGGTATCATCCCCTGCCGATATGCGCACATCGAGTTGGAGAGCTACACCGAGGACATACCCTCTGATCTCTACTACTCCGACCTTGATGGGACCTGGGATCTTGATGGGGATGAAATCTACGGGGAACCTGAGGACAGCGTGGACCTCTATCCGGACATCTTTGTGGGGCGGGCTCCGGTGGCCACCCTGGCGGAGACCCAATCATTTGTAACTAAAGCTTTAACCTATGAGAAGAACCCTCCCATTGATTATCAACGGCGAGCCCTTTTCTTTGCAGAGAGAGCAGACGACCTCACCGACGATGGGATAAGCAAGGACCTCATAGATGAGAGGTACTTCCCGGATGGGTTTGACCCAATTGCTAAACTATACGAGAGAGACGGAAACGAATCGGCAGGGGCAGTCCTTGATTCAATGAATAGAGGCTTCAATTTGCTCAATCACTGTGGCCACGCCTTTATAGATGTTATGTGCACTGGTCCTGATGCACTCAATAGCGAGCAGATAGATGGTCTCGCTAACTCCCCTCGCTTCTTTGGTGCCCTTTACTCGGTTGGCTGTTGGCCGGCAGCCATAGACTATGACTGTATCGCGGAGCACTTCGTGAAAAGCCCTCATGGGGGAGGGTTCTTCGTGGGCAACAGCAGGTATGGTTGGTACACCCCCTCATTTCCTGGATATGGGTCGTCAGATCTCTTCGATCAGAGGTTCTTCGCTTCGCTCTTCAATGATGGCATTTACCATTTAGGCGCGACTTTGGCCAATTCAAAGATCTATTATATCGCCGATGCTCACTTGGAGAACGATTACCGCTGGATTGAGTTTGAACTAAACCTCTTAGGAGACCCTGAGCTCCCCCTTTGGACGGATACCCCCCAGGAGCTTGCGGTAGATTACCCACACCGAATTCCAACTGGGGAGTTTCAGTTCACGGTTACCGTTACTTCCGGTGGTTCTCCAGTAGAGGATGGTTTGGTTTGCATAACCAACGGGAATAACCTCTATGCCACTGGGATTACTGGGGCAGACGGCCAAGTCACCTTCTCCACCTCACCTGTCTTTCCCGATACCATTTCCATTACCGTTACTGCTCATAACTTCTTGCCTTATGAAGACCAAATCATCGTAATGGAAGAAGGCCCTTACTTAGCCCATTACAGTCACAGATTAGATGACGGTGGGGACGGGGTTCCAAACCCGGGGGAGCTGATAGGTATGACTATAGTGCTAAAGAATTTCGGTAGCCAATCATCTTCCGATGTCAGCGCTATCCTCTCGGCTGCCGATTCCTTCATTACTATTACCGACAGTTCCGTGTTTTATGGGAATATCCCTGCCCAGGATACATCGGAATCCTCATCGCCCTACCAGTTCACAATTTCCCCCACCTGCCCCAACGGCCACATTAGCTATCTTCACCTTGCTATCCATGATGGGGAGGATCACCAATGGAGCTCGGAGATAGCACTTCAAATCGCCTCCCCAATTATCACCCATTTAACCAATAACATTGATGATGGAGAGGGGGGCAATGGCCTTGCCGATCCGGGAGAAACCTTGAAGATAACCGTGACCCTGAAGAACATCGGCCTGGGCAAGGCATCCAACCTCTCCGCCCTTCTGGGCACCATCGATCCCTATATAACGATCATCTCCAATAGCTCAGGCTTCGCCGACCTTGGCCCCGGGGACAGCACGGGTTCGGCAAGCCCCTACCAGATTGAAATCTCCCCGGACTGTCCCACCCCCCACTTTTCCCAGTTTTCCCTCCAGATCGCCGCAGATGGCTACAACACCCAAGCAGGCTTTCAACTCCCTATTGGGGTCTCTGGCTTCTCTGACGATATGGAAGGGGGGGAAGGTGGATGGACCCATACTGGCTCCACAAATACCTGGCACCTAAGCAGCCATAGGAACCACACCCCTGGCGGCAGCTATAGCTGGTATTGTGGAAGCGAGGGCAGTTGGGTTTACGAGCCCGCCTTTACCGCTTATCTGATTAGCCCTTCAATCTGGATGGGATCACATCCCACCCTCAGCTTTTGGACCTGGTATGTAATCGAAAGCGGAATGGATTATGGCTTCTTGGAGATAAATGGGGGAGAGGGATGGGTAGAACTTGACCTCTTTACCGGATCGAGCGACGGCTGGAGCGAAAAATCCTATGACCTCTCTTCCTTTTCCGGGGATTCGATCCGGATAAGGTTTACCTTTTATAGCGAAGATGACGGGAACCAGTACGAGGGATGGTACATAGATGATCTGGAAATAAAACCTAACAGAGAAGTGGGGATCCAATCGCCTCCCTTAAAGGCCATCCCCACCAATTGCGATCTCTCCCAGAACTACCCCAATCCCTTCAATCCCACCACCACCATCCGCTATACCATTCCAGCGGTCAGTCCACCCCACACCACCCTAAAAATCTACAACATCTTGGGTCGGTTGGTCAGAACTCTGGTGGAAGAGGAACAGGCTCCTGGTTACTATTCAGTGCAATGGGATGGAAGGGATAACCTCGGCCAAGAAGTCTCCAGCGGGATATATCTCTGTAGGTTAGGGATAACAGGTGAAAGTATAAAGGTAACAAAGACGAAAAAGATGGTCCTCATCAGGTAGGTTCAGAAGATATCCCTCAAGACCAGCTTTACCTTTATCGATTTACCATCCCTGAGGAGTTCAAGATCTACCCTGGTCCCCACCGGCCCTTGAAAGATCTTAGAAATCCCCTCCAAAGAGCTCGGGGTTGCTTTTAACCCGTTTACTGCCATTATCTCATCCCCCACCCTGACCCCTTCAGCTTGGGCTGGTGAACCCTCCAAAACCTCCCTTACTATAAGCTTGTCCCCCTTAATGATAACTCCTATCCCACTGCGGTCATACTGGGGAGGGGAGCCAAACGACTGGCTTGGTTCCAAACCGAGCTTCCCCTGGGAGTAATCAAGGATCAGGTTAAACCGCTTCAGTATTCCTCCCCCGATATTCCCAGCCAGGTCCTTCGAGCCAAAGACCCCCTTCCCACTGGTTACCAGGAGGGTCAAAGGTTCCCTTACTGTGAAATCGCCAATGGTTAAGCTTTTCAACTTAACCATAAAACCTTTTCCCCATCCACCAACCCCACCAAAGCCAGTTTTCACCTTCCTCTTGACCCTATCTAAGATGTGGTGTTGCTGGATAAAGGCGCTATGGAGGACAAGGCCCCCACTGTTCCCTGTATCCAACAGGAACTTCCCTTGATATTCACCATCGATCAAGGCTTCTATAGTAGGCAGGTTCTGGGTTATCTCGATATCGAGAACCTCCATCCCCTCTGGGTAATGATAGCCCTTTGGGTCCCAGAGGGAGATAGATTGACTATCATAGTCTATCTTAGTGACAAACCGGCTCAGGAAGTCATAGCCCAATATTCCATCAATCCTCCTCCCCAGGGTAGCATACAATCGGGAGAGGTCGATCACCCCTACCGTTTGATCCAAGAGTTCCACACCCGACAACTTAAGGGAACCGATCTGGCAAAAGGAGACCGCTTGGCTACCCCCTGCCCCTTTCCCTTCAACTGTCCCCTGAACTGACAACCCTAATTGGGATGCCAAGCCTGAATCTATACAAGTTGCTCCTGCCCCACTGTCCAAGAGAAAGTCATAAGGGCCATTATCATTTACCCGCACCTTTAGCCAGATTGTGTTTTCATAAAGGTCAAAGGATATCCCCCGTGCGCTCTCCCCACTAAGGAAACGGTAGTCCTTCCCCTCCGCGGGCGGAGGGAGGAAAAGGGAATCACCGAGCGGCAGGTTGAGGGAGACCTCTTGGAGGATTATCTCCACGTCATAGAGGGGGTTCCCGGTGGTCTGATGGCTATGAAAGGCCATCGCTATCCCATCTACCCTTCTATAATCGTCATAGGTTACAGTAACCGTCTCCTGGAAGACGGTGGTCTGCACCATCTCTACCAACCAAGTGGAGTCGCTTAACCAGAGCTTAGCAAGGCTTCCCCCTTGAGGCTTAACCAGGAGGAGGTAATAACTCTTCCCCTTCCTTGAGCTCTTCCCTAAGTAAGAGGTTACGCCTTCCCTTGTTGAGGGTAGAAGGTAGCAAAAATTGCTCAGACAGCACGAGGTTATTAAATCCTCCTTCTCCCTCCCCTGGAGCTCAGCCAGCTTGTTGTTCTGATCTATCTTCCAGAAACGGTGACCATCTGTACCTCTCTCCTGTTTTAAAATCTTCAGATCCACCTCTTCCCGATATTTGTCCGGAGATTTTCCCCATTCGGTTATCGTCCCTTCTAAACCCCCAAGTTTTACTATCCCCCTGACCTTAAACGACTTCACGGACTTAAGCCTCTCCATCCCCCCTAAAGCCTGAGCATGCTTCTCCATTATCCGATCTAAGGCTGACCCATACCCTAGGGAGAAGAGGAAGAGGAGGCAAGCAACAGATTTAAGGATAGTTCTATTCCTCATCTTTACACCTCCTTTTCCCCTAAATTAAGGCCGGGACCACTCCCCGTCAACCCATTTCCCCTCCCAAAGAGGGGTAGAACTCCACTCCCCATCTTCCCTCAACATGGCTGCCGAGATAAAAAGGGGACCTCAACCAGAATATTTCCCTTGCTTAAGGGGAGGTTTTAGCTTTTATTAACCCCAGGCCCCTTCTACCATGGAGGCCATTATCCCAGTAAGGTCCTTCCTTACTGAATTGAAGAACAATTTGTAAGTTAATAGGTAATGGTAAGGAATCTTTGCATTGTCTGTAATCGGAGGAGGGGGAAAAGGTGGTGTCCGGCCCTAAACGACTATATCTGCTCCTATTGTTGCGGGAGCAAGAGGGGGGAAGAGATCCGTTGTCCTTCCAACTGTCCCTATTGGGCACGGGATGAAAGGCGGAAAGCGGCCAGGCAAGAAAGCTCGGAGCAACTCCTCTCGGAGAACAAAGATATTCTGGCCTACATTTTAGCCACCATCTTAGAGGTGAAAAAGAGGTTCCCCGATCTTAGGGACGATGATGTTAAGGAAGGGTTAACCCTTCTTATCAAGACCTATGAGACGAGAGAGAAGGGTTTAATCTATGAATTTAAGTCCCCTGTCCCTCAAGTGACCGCTATCTCCTACCAGTTGGGGAGGGTCCTTGAAGCAAGGATGAAGGAAGGGGAAGGCTACGGGGAGAGGCCAAGCTTGAGAAGAGTTATTTCTACCTTGAAGGAGACCCTTACCAGGATTAGCTCCTATGGGGAAAGCTCTGGTGGCCCTACAGCCTTCTTAGATTACCTCTCGGAGTTAGAAAGGGAAGAAAGAAGAAAAAAGATGGGACTCCCATAGGAGAACTGACCAACTTTGGTCACCTAAAAACAGAGCTACCACCGCTATATAAGCTGGCAGAAAATTTCTTACTGCAGCCATTATGTAAAGTTGCATACCTCTTAGGCGAAAGGTGAGAAGGGTTCAAAAACGTTGATCAGGTGGTGGCCCCTTTGCCCTTCTTCTTCTTCCCTTCTTTATTGGCTTTCCCTGCAGAGGAGGAGGTTTTTTTCTTAGACTCCATCCCTTCCAGCACCTCCCTCAGCCTCTTTAGTTCCTCCAATAGCACCGTTTGTACTCCACTCACCCGCTTGCTCTCTTCCTCCTTGTCCCTCTCCCCCACCCTCGTGAGCAACTCATTAAGCCTCTCCGCCCCCAGGAGGGAGGCTGCCTCCTTTAGATCTGAGAGGTTAAAGGTCGTCGGAGAGTTGGCTACCTCCCCCTTCTCTCCTCCTAATTGGTCAATCTTCTCCGCCACCAGACGAGCGAAAACGTTAACCATCTCTTCGTAGGCCTCAGCATCGAGACCCAGTTGAGAGATCACCTGGGCCTTATCTCGGAGAACCGGTTTCTCATCTCCGATGGCTTCGCGGACCCTCTGGACCAATTGCCATGCATTGATGGGTTTCACAAGGTAATGCTTGCACCCCAATCGGGCGGCTTTGGTAACGGTCTCCCGATCCGATGCGGCGGTACACATAATGACAGGGATATCCCTCCACTCAGGCCGTTCCTTCATCTTCGCCAGGAGCTCCAACCCATCCATTTCAGGCATCATTATATCGGCGATGACAAGTTGAACCCCTGGTTCTGAAGCAAGATATTCGAGGGCCTCCTTGCCGGTGCGAGCTCCAATCGTGTGATAACCATACTTCTGGAGATTGAACTCCAGAAGCTTCATTCCTACCGGATTATCTTCGGCGATAAGTATGGACATTAACCCCTCTCCTTACGCAACCTTCGAGAAATAAGAACTTTGCAATCGACTCCAGCGAGCTAAGTTGAACTTAGATGACGGCTTCCAGATCCCCCCATGAAAATAGTCAGCTTCCAGTTGACAACAACTTCCTATGATGGAGGATAAACAAAAATTCGATCTAATCATTTCTCAAGGTGTCGGGGATCACGACAAAGATAAGGCCTTTGACCATAGTCTAAATTCCAATTCATCTCCCCTACTGTCGGATTAACTATCATTTCTTAACCCCTCCTTAGAATACCCCTTCCCTCTCCCCTCTCGTATTCCCCTTAATAAACAACGATTTACCTGTAAAATATACAAACCAAGCCTCTTGGCTTCCTTTTTGCATTACTTAGGGATAGAACTCAGCTAAGGGAGGAAAAAAATGGGCTTTTCAGATGATCCCTACGGGCTAAAGAAAAGAAGGATGATCTTAAATCGCTATCATCAGAGGTTCAAAGAGCTGCAAAGGGAAGGCAAATGGGCAGAAGCCCTTCAGCAGTTTAATCTCACCCTCAACTACGCTATGGAGTCAGTAGCCTATTCCATGGAGGTGCTCCAAAAAGTCAAAGAACGGATGAAGGGGACAGCACCAACGGAGCGGGAAAGGATAAATAGGATTACCCAAGCTGCCATAGCCAATGCCTTCTACGACTACAAGCTTAAGAAGTAACAGTAGTCAGCGGTTTGGGGTCAGCAGTAAGCTATCAGAGAGCAGTTGTCAGGGCTTTCCGTAATCTCTGTTGTGTCCATCAGGGGTCTGCCTAATGGGGAAAAGCCCTTTTGGATGATAACATCCGCAAAGAGCGGGTTTCTTTCATCCTTCATTGCCTTATTCTCCTCTCCACCACTACCCTTGGGCCGCCTCAACCTCAATTGAGGCGGCCTTTCCTTTTTCAGTGGCCTTAGTGGCCGCCAAATCCATTATTCCCCCTATATCCAAAATCAAGGTAACTCGGCCATCTTCCATAATGGTAGCTCCAGCAATCCCCTCAATATGAGAGAGGAAATCCCCCATCGACTTCAGAACCACCTCCTCTTGGCCAAGCAGATGGTCAACTATAAGTCCTAATCGCTTCTCTGCTACCCCCACCACCACTACAGATGAGCCCCTGCTCATCCCATTGGTTGAAGGCAAACCAAAGAGTTTATCTAATCTGGTCAAAGGCAAAACGGAATCCCGAAGCAAGATCACTTCCCTCCCCTTTATGCACTTGATGTCCTGCGGAAAAACCCTCACCGTCTCTAACACTGATACTAAGGGGATTGCATAGGTCTCGCTGCTCACCCCAACTAAAAGTGAGGGAATGATCGCTAAAGTAAGCGGAAGTTTTATCCTGATTTTGCTTCCCCTTCCCGCTTGGGATTGAACCTCAATTATCCCATTTAGTTTTTCTATGTTCGCCTTCACTACATCCATCCCTATCCCTCGTCCGGAGATATCAGTCACCACTTGGGCGGTGTTAAATCCAGGGGCAAATATGAAGTTGAACACCTCCTGCTCGCTTAGCCTTTGGGCATCAGCCTCAGAGACAAGGCCCCTTTCAATGGCTTTGCCCTTGATCTCCTCGGGATTCATACCTTTCCCATCATCGGCTACCTCTATTACAACGTTGTTTCCCTCTTGATATGCCTTTAGCTCTAAGAGCCCCTCAGGATCTTTCCCCCTCTTTTCCCTCTCCTCCGGGGTCTCTATCCCATGATCCACAGCATTTCTTATCAAATGCACCAAAGGACCCCCGATCTCCTCAATAACCGACTTGTCCAGTTCCGTCTCCTCCCCCTCAATCTCCAACCTCACCCTCTTCCCCCTCTCCCGGGTGAGATCACGCACCATCCTGGGGACCCGGCTGAACACCTTCTGAATGGGAAGCATCCTGGTCTTCATCACCGCGAGTTGGAGCTCCGTGGTCAATGAATCAATTCTGCTGATTGCTCCAACCAGATTTTGCACCACAGGTTCTGATTCCCAACCGTCCACAAAGTTCTTGTTCAACTGAACCAGCCTATTTCTCTCTAAAACGAGTTCCCCTACCAAGTTCATCAAAGCGTCTAACCTACCTACTTCCACTCTGATGGTCTGCTCTCCCCCTAAGACTGGTTCTACTTGTTCATGCATCTTTTCCTGAAGAGGAGAAAGCTCCCGTTGGGGTGAAGGCTTTTCTAATCTCAGGGGAGATCCCGTGGATTGGGGTGCAGTCGTTGCCGATCCCTGCCCAGGGGAAGACTCAACGGCTTTGACCGGTTGTTTACCCCTTCGGGCCTTTGCTTTGGCCTTTGGGGCAATCCCCTTGGCTGTCTTCTCCTGGTTGATAGTACCTGTTCCTCCTTGGTCAATCTTCTGAAGCTTAGCCCTTATTCCAGAGAGGTCAACTTCGCCCTCTATGCCTCCCTTAATCTGCTCCAAGAGGAGCTTCACGTAATCCAAGGACTCAAGGAGGACATCAATTATTTCCGGACTAACCTCGAGTTCTGAATTGCGAAGCTTATTTAAGACGCTTTCCATATCATGGGCGAGCTCGGTCATATGGGTAAAGCCTAAGAAGGATGAGGTTCCTTTGATTGTATGTGCGGAGCGAAAGATCTCGTTCAATAGTTCGGGGTCGTCTGGGGAATCCTCTAAGGCTACCAGGTCCTGACCAAGTTTCTCGACGAGTTCCGTGGACTCCAGGATGAAATCGTTAATTATCTCCTTCATTTGATCATCTTCAACCATATTCCCCCCATTCATCTATCCTCATCAGATCAACAGTTGCTTCCTCTCAGTTGAAATGAAATAAGGTCAGTCTTTTTTAGAAACTCCCAGGTCTCTAACCCCGGCTCAATAGATCCTCCCTTAATTCTCACCTAAGGGTCTTTGACAAATTACTTAGATAATGAGCCCGTGGACCTCCTTGCTCACAGCACTGGGCATTCAAGGGGGTTTCCTCCCCCCTGATGGAGGAGGACTAAGGGGAGGATGACGGTAGGAGAAACATTTGAAGTGGTTGAAGATTTTCGATAGTAACTTCCTCTCCCGATATACATTTGTTCACGATTAAAGCCCTTCCCTAATAACGATGACTCGGATCACCACCTATTTCACCCTACTTATTCCGCCAATTCCTCGCCCAAAAGGCTTTTTACCTTGTAGAGGAGCAGATGTCGCGGAGCCGGTTTTACTAAATAGACATTAGCCCCCGCTTCCAACCCCTCTTTCTTTGATTCCTCATCAGCCTGGGTAGTGAGCATAATTACTGGGATATCCTTATTCCCCCTCCTGATGGTGCGCACCAGCTCTAAGCCATTCATCTTGGGCATATTCAGATCCGCAATCACCAAATCCACCGGATTCTGAGCCATTTTCTCCAAGGCTTCCATCCCGTCAGATGCCTCTAAACAATTATAGTTGTTAGGACCCAGGGCATATATGATAAGCTTTCTTACCGTGGCCGAGTCATCCACTACCAAGATCGTCTTGGCCATCTTTTACCTCCAAAATTTGGCCATCTGTGGCAGGTTTTTTGACAGGATAACAGGATTTACCGAAAGGTGTGGAGGACGGTGGAAGGACTGCACAGCGCCAGAGGGGCAAAAGCCCTATGGAGAACTCTGCGAGCTAAGTTCTTTATCCTGTTCATCCCGTCAATCCTCTCTATAAAATTAGACCACTGAGCTTTTTGAGCTCATTCCTTTTTATAAACTATCGCATTGGGGAAGAGCATCAACTTAAAGGCACGCGAGATGCTGTGCAGGGATTCTGAGTGCCCGATAAAAAGGTAACCTCCTGGTTTGAGAGCTTCATAGAATGTTTCTATTAGCTTCTTTTTTGCCTCCTCAGCGAAGTAGATGAGGACATTCCGGCAAAAGATTACATCTATATTTTTCATTGTGCCTACTTTTTCCTCATCAAGCAAATTCATTATGCTGAATTTCACCATTAGCTTAATAGCATCAGAGATAATGTAGGTTTCCCCCTTGTGGGTAAAATATTTGGATTTATAATAATCTGGGGTGTTTCTCAAATAGTAATCCATATATACCCCCCGCTCGGCCTCCAGAATCATTGCGCCACTGATGTCATTGGCCATGATTTCCGGGACAAATTTAAAAGCCTTGGTCTCCATCAATTCCTTTAAAATCATCGCTAAAGTATAAGGTTCCTGCCCACTGGAACAGCCAGCACTCCATATCCTCAGCTCTTGGCCTCCTCGATCTTTCCTCTTCAGGATCTCCGGGATTACCTCCTTCTCGAAAGCTTGCAGCTGGGGCATATCTCTGAAGAAACTGGTTTCATTTATGGTGACTTGATCAAAGAGCCTGGAGAGTTCCTCTTTCCTCTTCGCGCTATACTTCAACAGGTAGTAGTACTCGTCAAAGGAGCTCAACTGCACCTCTTCCAGCCTCTTAGAGAGCCTATTTTCCAGTAGGTATTTTTTGGTATTTGCAAAGTACATTCCACTCTCCTCATAAATGAGATCCCTTATCTGCTTAAACTTTTCATCGCTAAGTGTAAGGGAGCTCATACTTTCTCCTTTGTTTGTACTCGCTCTGAGGAGATCCTTATAAAATCCTTTGCCTTCTCAATCTCCGCGTCCAAATCGAAGACGAACCTTTCCACATCTAAATCCTCTAAGTCTGGCTTGGCTGATTTGAGGGTCTTCCAGGCTATTCGGTCGGAGATGGCGATGCCCTTAGTGTCTCCACTGAAGCCGATCCCCTTTGCCTTACAGAAGAGGTCAGAAAGTCGCACTATACTGGTTAGGATGGGGTTGAGGACAGCCTCTTGAGGAGAATGATGATGAGTTATCGCCTCCACCAAGCTCAGGGGAAGTTTCCACTCTTCTGCCAACCAACTTCCGATCTCAGCATGGGTCGTGCCCACCACTTCCTCCTCAGCTTCAATCATCGGGATATCCTTCTCAAAGGTAAGATCTATTACTTTGACGAACTGATCGTGAAAGAATTGATCAAGGACAATCTTCCCTATGTCGTGAAGAAGACCAGCAACGAACTCCTCTCCATCCATCTCACATTTCAATAGATCCGCCAATATCTTTGCTATCTGGCCGCAACCGGCAGAATGCTCCCAGAACTTCTCTCGATCAAATGTGGGCTGACCGGGTTTTATGGGAAAGGTGCTAAATACAGAAATCCCAATCACTAAGTTCTTGATCCTGCTTAAGCCCAGAATGACCAGGGCAAGCTGGATGGAGGCTACCCTCTGGCTCAAGCCATAAAAGGCAGAGTTGGCCACTTTAAGGATCTTTGCCGAGAGGCTGGGGTCCTTGGAGATAACCGAGGCGATCTCCTTCATAGAAACATCTGGATCGCCTACCATGGAGATTACCTCAGTAGCCACCTTAGGGAGGGTGGGCAGATTCCCTATCCGTTGGATACGATCTTTTACTTCCTCTAACCTATCGTTTCCCATCTCCCCTTATCCTCTCTATGGCCTCTTGCGCAGCCTGGCAGAGATCCTCATCAGGGACCCTGGTAAGAGGAAAAAGGTGCTGGAGTGCTGCTGGATCCCCAATCATCCCCAATCCTCTACAGGCAGCTATCTTTATCAGCCCATTGGGGTGCTCCAACAATCTAATGAGCGGCCCAGTAGCCTTCGGCACCCTTAGACTCCCTACCGTTTCTATTAGTTTAAAGTTAAAGATGAGATCGTCCTCATCCAGGTTCTCCACCAGAGTAGCCACTAAGTATGACCTATGCCCTTCTGTCAGGCAGGAGGAGAGCTTACCTCTAAAGTTTTCCACCAGATTTCTAATTATCCTCTTCTTTGTCCCCTCCTCTACCTCGCGCAGGGCCTTAACCAAGTGAGGGGCGGCCTTGGGATGACCCGTCTTCCCCAGGGCCTCCAAGGAAGCCTTTTTAATCAGCTCATTCTCATCTTCAAGATAGTTGATAAGAGAATCGATGATCTGTGCTCCTCCTAACTCAGAAAGGGCCTCGATGACTGCAAATTTAGTCCATTCATTCCCTTTTTCTCCAACCTCTAACAACGCAGGGATAGCCCTTTTGTCCTTTAATTGGCCTAAACTAATTATTGCTTGGTTACGCACATTCTCCACTGGATCGTTCAAGAGGGCAATGAGACCCTCCACAGCTTTATTATCTCCTGTATTGCCGAGTATATCTGCAACAAAGATCCTCACATCAGCCACTTCATCCCTTAGGAGGTGAAGAAGGAGATCTAACCCACCTCCCCCTATCTCCCTGAGTATCTCAATAGCCATATTACGTAGGGAGGCATCGTTCTCCCGCAGAAGAGGAATGAGCTCTTTCACTGCTCTTCTACCCCTTAACTTGATGAGAGCCTCGATTGCTGCCTCTTGCACCCCCCTACTGGGGTCCCTTAACCCCTGCACAAGGATAGGGATGGCCTCTTCATCCCCCCTTTCGCCCAACATCCGTGCAGCTTTTCTTCGTTCTAACTCCTCTTCTGCGCTCATCTTTTCGATGAGCCGTGCAACTTCGCTCATCGGCATCCCTTATTTTTACCAG
This sequence comes from bacterium, assembly GCA_029932675.1. Classification (GTDB taxonomy): domain Bacteria; phylum SM23-81; class DAOVCL01; order DAOVCL01; family DAOVCL01; genus DAOVCL01. Next base: position 1,931 of record JAOZPP010000024.1, on the reverse strand, counting down.
CTTCTTACTAAATTCATTTATCGGCAGAAAGAAGTGGAAACTTTAGGGGAAATTGGGAAAAAAATGGAGAAGGGAAAGGTTTTCCTATCAAAGGAGGAAACTAAAGGGATTCCCGGGGGGTAGAAGAGCAGAAGCCAGATTGCAAAGAGGGGGTGAGGAGGTTTAGATTTCTTATCGTAATTAAATCTCGGGGAAGCATAAAGGCGAGCAAACCTGGCCCCTCCTCCTTCGAGAAGAAAGGTGTGGGGAACTTCTATGGCGGATCTTTTGTATTAGGCGTTAGATCGTATACAAAGGGGAAGCCCCCTTACGGGGGCTTCCCCTAAAAGTCCTCCAGGTGGAGAGAAAGCTTACCGGAGAAGGATCATCTTCCGCAAGGCAACCCTTCCCCCTACCTGCAACCTACAGAGGTAGACACCAGAGGAGAACTTTGAACCATCGAAGTTAACCGTGTGAGGACCTCCCTCCATCCAACCATCCACCAAGGTAGCCACCTTCTGTCCAGTGGGGTTGTAGACCTCCAACCTCACCCAGGAACCCTGGGGGAGCTCAAAGGAGATAGAAGTCGTTGGGTTGAAGGGGTTAGGATAGTTCTGAGAGAGAATAAGCCTCTCCGGAGTAGTTGGATTGGGCTTCGCCGAAACGCTACTCTTACCCCGGAACTCAATCTCATCGATGTAGACATCATCCCGATTACCACTGGCATCGCACATAAACCGCAGCTTGGCATTGGTCGGAAAGTTATACTGGCTGCTGGAGATGCTTACCACCTCATTATAGAATACCCCATTCTGGAAATCGGTCCCCTCGGCAAAGGTCGCCACCGTCTGCCAGGTGGAGCCATCGTAATACTGAACCCAGAAGTCCTCGTTGGGGTTGTCCATACTTATTGCCTTAAACCAGAACTCAACCTCCAACTCAGTGTAACCAGTGACATCGTAACCAACTGTGTGGTAAAATGACGAGGCCACACCGCTGTTGTCCTGAATATCCGCAGCATTGCTCCCCTGGTGCGCATAGGTGCCACCAGTATAGAGCTTCATATCAGCACCACCGTCGGTGTAATTGCCCATCCCATCTTCGAAATCATCATAAGTGATAACGGTCCAGGCTCCGGGCTCGGTAACCGTAATGTAATCGACCTTGGTCTCCGTGTCAGAGCCATAATCATTGGCCGCCGTTAAAACTACCGTATAGGTCCCTGCTGTGGTATAGGTATGACTGGGATTCTGCTCGGTGGATGTCCCTCCGTCACCAAAATCCCAACTCCATGAGGTGGGATTGCCGGTGGATTGGTCGGTGAAATTAACCGTCAGCGGTGCTGTGCCAGAGGTCGGCGAGCCAGAGAAATCGGCCACTGGTGGCTTGGGGGCGGCGGTGCCACTGCCCCTGAACTCGATCTCATCGATGTAGACATCATCTCCATTACCACTGGCATCACACATAAACCGCAGCTTGGCATTGGTCGGGAAGTTATAGTCGCTGCTGGAGATGGGAACAACTTCATGATAAAACTGCCCATTTTCAAAATCGATACCCTCTGCCCATGTCGCTACAGTCTGCCAACTGGAACCATCATAGTACTGAAGCCAAAAATCCTCGTTGGAATTGTCCATACTCCGAGGATAGTACCAGAACTCAACCTCCAAATCGGAATAACCAGATACATCGTAACCAACTGTGTGGTAGAATGACGAAGCCACACCGCTGTTGTCCTGAATGTCCGCAGCATTGCTCCCCTGGTGCGCATATGTACCACCCGTATAAAGATAACAATCACCACCACCATCGGTATAGTTACCCCAGCCACCCTCGAAATCATCATAGGTGATCACCGTCCAGGTAGGCGCCTCGGTAACGGTAATATAGTCAGTCTTCGTCTCAGTATCGGAGCCACAGGAATTGCTCGCTGTCAGGGAGACCGTATAGGT
>JAOZPP010000080.1 GCA_029932675.1 bacterium | reverse complement strand
AAGATATTACCATAATACCCAGGGGTGAATGGCAACTTTTTCATAGGTGACCCCAGAGCTTTTTTAATTATAAGGGGCACACGGGGACGGTGGTGCAGAAAGTGCTTGGCAATTTCTACACCACCGTCCCTTATTTCCCCCTTCCCACATTACCCAAAGTAGGAAGTTTCACAATGCACTGCATAATAGCAATAAATATCTTTGGCCAAAGTTCAATTTAAGGCCCGGTCCGCTTGCTGCCTAAGAATTAGTAAGAAGCTAGTTCCAGGCTTTAAAGTTTTAAATGGGAACACCTTTATTTCTGCTTCTTTCGAGATACATGAAAATTTATCTGGACTGCGAGATCTTCTCCAATGCTTCTTTAGCTGCTTTACGCACATTAAGATCTGAGTCATTTTGAAAGACCTCCTCCAGATGTTCTCTCACTTGTTCACCTCCCACAGTTTCTAGAGCATCTATAACGCCAATTCGAACTTGTGGGCTCTTATCTTTTAAGAGCGTAATTAGCAGCTCTACGGGGGGTTTTTCTATCTTTTTTAAAGCATTTATTGCACATTTTTGAGGCGTTTTATAAGTATCCCCAAGCCATGCGAGGGGACCGTCACAGTAAGGGCACTTAGGCCATCCGTTCGGGTTATGTATTATGTCCGGTTCACATATTACGTCTGTTATGCGTCTCCCACAATGAGGGCATCTATAAATCTGCGAGAAAAGATCATAGTATAAATTGTCATTGCTCAAGGCTGTAATTAGAAACATTGTAGCTTGAGCATCTCGGCTCTGCCCCAGCGCTGTGATAAGCTCAGGGAGAGAAGCTTTAACTTGGAGAAATTCTCCTAAATCAAATTCTTTACCCCCATATATCCAATGCTCTCTTATGGTAACGAAACGTCTGGAATAATAGTCTTCGAGCGTTTCTGCATCCTTGATAGAGACTGTAAAATCGATATAAAGTCTGGGGCCATAAAGCAGTGTTAAAATATTCTCTTGCGCTTTCTCTATATTATACTGTGTCGGAGATAGACTATAAGGCTCGCGCCTCCTCCGTAAGGGTTCCTCTGTATAGTCAATAACAAGCAAAGCTGATACTTTCTTATCGTTAAAGGCCTCCGCAAGACGATGGATGATGTACCTCTTCTGTCCTGCTGATATCGGATACCTCCTTGGATAGTTGGCTCCTTTCAGATAGTCCATATCTACAAGAATTCCTTGTAAGCCTATCTTTTCCAATCCATTTTGAACCTGATGCCAGAGTTCTTTACGAACGGTATCAGAGTTTGCAGAGTACGCTTTATAAATGTCTATCACAACTGCAGCAGTGTCACCACATAACCAGAGTATTGGAAAAGTTGATTTTGCTTCAGAAATAAACGGACTGTGTGGACAGTGTTCAATAAACTTCCTATAAGCCCCTATAGTAGATTGAGTTACCATCTCGAGAAAGTGTATACGGGCTTTTGCTTCTGGAATGTACTTGCTAGTTGGGTAACTCTCTATGAAACCTCGAAATGGCTGAACTGCGCCCAGCCTCCATGTTCTTATATATGCTTCTAGATCTGATTGGGTAATCCTTCTTTGAGCCTCTTCTATGAATATATTATTGGGATATTGATCGATAAAGGTTTTATAGGCAGAGGTGGTATTTTTAGATTCGACTTCCTTAAAAATTGCTTCATCATTTAGCTGTTTAATTCTTGCGTTTATTTCAGCGCTGTAAGGACTATCTGGGTGCTTATTGAGGAATTCTTTGTAAGCAGGAATTGTATCGATTCGCTTCGCCTTCTTGTACCTGGATTGCATGGTTGCACAGCCAAGAATTAGAAGGCATCCCAAGATTGGGACTGCGAAGTTTACTGGTATAATTTTGTGCTTCATTCTTTTTCCCTCCTTCCTTTCCCTTCCCGCGGTAAAATAGGGAACGGTGGTGCAGAGAGTGCTTTAAATTTTCCATTTATGCAAACATGTCAGGATACCCAGTTCTGTGAACGGGGATGAATGACATCCTTTTAGTTCCCTCTTCCCTGGTGGGAAAGGGTTAGGGTGAGGGGGGAGACGGATATAATTTTCACCCCCCTTAGTCCTCCCCCATCAAGGGGGAGGAAACTGTTTCGGATGCTCCGCCCTGTGGGCGGGGGAGGTTCACTTGCATATCGGAAATAAGGACAGAGAGCTGTATTTGCGGAAGAGACTGGAATCGCTGGAGCATCCGGATATCTGAAGTAAAAGAAAAGAATTAGCGAATAGCGAGGGTGCGAGCTCTTTGTAGGCTTTAACGGTTATTTTTGTCACCGTCTTTAACCCCTTCAAAGCTTGGGCACCTTGGGGTCGCTGTACTTTATGAACCTTACCGATGTCTTAACGGCCTTACAAGGCGGCTCGAAATCGCTAATATTGCTCGTTAGAAGGATATTCTCTGGTAGAACTTCGAGAGCGATGATCATATCTCCCAATATCTTGCAGTTGTTGCCCTTACACTCGTTGAAATCGTCCAGAATCTTTCCACAAAGAGAGGCAAGAGTTTGAAACCCCTTATTCCCCTGATATTCGGGAGACTTACTTAAGTCCATCAAACGTCTGAGTCGCTTCTGCTTTAATCTCAAGAACCTGGGAAGGCTGCATTGATCCCAATCTTTTTGACACCGCAACTGCTTAATAAATTGCGTTATGCCCTCTGTTGGATCGGCTTTGGAGGGAGTGCACTGGATATGATCGGGAATATAGGAAACGCCCTCCTCAAAGATATCCAAGAGCTCCCACTCAAACATCCTCTGAAGGCAAATGAGAAGCTGTTCCTTGTTCCCCTTGGCAATACCCGGATTCTTAACTAATTCTCGAAAAATGCTTATGAAATGCGTCTTCTGGCGACTGCTGAATGTTCTGCTTGCCCGATCTAAAGCGTCATCTATAGTTTGCTCCTCACGAACATAGGTATAAAATGTTATAACAGCTTTTATCAGGGTTCGCTTGAACTCATACAGAACATATCGGGAGACGAAAACTTGGCATTGCGAAAGAATTTTTACCAGAACTCGCTTGACTGAAGAATGTGAAAACGCTCTGTATATCTGGATGGTAGTATCAAGCTGAACTTTCTTCTCCATAAAGGTAGGTTTGTCTTAACTCAAAGTTGGAACTGTGGCTATCCTTCTGTTTCGCAAGATCCTTCCACATCTGCGGACATCATTTATTGAGAGATCTACCCTTTTGCATATCTCAACTACCTCCAGAAGCCCTTCAACTTGCTCCTTCGACAGATCCTCGGACTTAGTATAGGCAAGGGAGTCTTCCAGCAGGGACACAGCTTGAAGGAAATAGTCGTTTCTCGGAAAGTCTATCTCCCACAGCTTGCCCAGGTGTTCCTTTACCTCAAAAAACAATATCTGCCGATCCATTTCATCCTCGAAAGATTCCTTGACCCCTGTCAAAAGCTTTGTCACGCTCTCCAGATGAGCAAGAACTTCTTCCCGAGCATACGTTGCTATCGAAGATACCAGAGAATCGAACGATTCATCTCTCACCAAAGCCGTAACCGGTGGGAGCATGGGCGTCTGCGGATCTCTCACGGCCATAGACTCCTGCTCTGGATATGTCAAGTCACTGGCCAAAGGGCCTAAACGACTGACCTCAGGTTTTTGCGAGGTTTCCCGTAACCCTTTATCGACTTCTGTTTCCAGTTGCCATGTAGTAACGGTTAGGGAGGAAATGGCGCCAGCCTCTCTTTTTCCATCTCTTTGAGTGGTTGTATCAATAGTATCGAGCAAAGCAGCCATCTCTAAGGCCTCCTATCCAAATATTTGGTTTCCGAATTGCTGAGCAATTTCTCTGCTTTTTTTACAGGACTTCTGCAGAAAGGTTTCAATCCCATCACAAGAAAGGCTGTTCTGAAATATATCTACATCGAAAAAGACAGACAGTTTGGGAAATGTTCCCTCTTCCATATCTAATCGCCGCTTGCTCTCCTCGTCGGTAACTGGCCCTAAAGCTACATGGAAATGATAATTACCTTGATCGAAATTTAGCACGTAAGCCATATCGGTCGGCTTTGATTTGGCTGGAAGAAATGAGAACATTTTATCTATCATAAGCTTGTTCAAATCTTCAAAGGAGCCCTCCGCTTCGCATAAATAGAATATTCTAACACCGATGCGGTTCAGCGATGTTATTCCTAACTCTTTAGTGTAATCTCTTAACAACCTGTATCCGAGGTCTGTAAAATTGGACAATGTAGAGAGGTTATCGCAGACAAACACAGCATTCCGCGAAGTAGCCTTAAAACCCATCTCCTTCTGTTTGTTTGATAGCTCCAATTCGACATAACTTACATTCCAATGTGGAAAGTGCTGCGAAAATTTCTTCCAAACACCTGTCTTCTTCTCATAATAGACGGGCGTCGGAGGAAATCTGATTTCGCAGGCGGCTCTCTTCGTTAAGAACTTTGATTTATCCATAAGTTTGTTCTCTACGCATTCAAGAGGTACTTTTCTATACAACAATCTACCGCTTCGTAAAAACTCAAATGGTTTTCCCCAGTGTCATTAACATCCAGAAAACCAGGATATGGTTCTTTTTGTCACTCAGTATTAACTAATATTCTACTAAAAAAGTCGCTTGTTGTCAAGTCATAATTTGATCTCCATGGATTCTTTGCACTGCTAAAGGTAAAGGTTTCAGTTTATAAAATTAACCCCAAACCTTAAAAAAACAAGCGATTTTTCCTGCTACTTTAGGAGGTCCTTTCGCAATAAAAAAACCTACCTAAAATGAAACTTTTCCTCAGAAAAGGTAAATATTTCTTGGAAATAATGAAGCCTTGACGTCCGTATTTCGGGTTATATCTTTGAAGGAAAGGCTTACAGGTCAAAAAGCAAACCCAAGTAGCTAATGAGTAAGCTATTTAGGCGGATACTCCACCGCCTTGAACCACTCTACCTTTATATCCGGAAAGATGCGGTCTCGCTCTTCACAGGCCCCCAAGAAGTTCCATTCCCCTGGGTCAACCCATCTTCCCTCTCCATATCTTTCGGCCATATCTGCCAGCCTTCGGAAGTTCTGATGGTGCTCAGAGAGCCTGAGCTCGGCATAGTCCCTGGCAGACCAGGTACTGATCAAAAACTGCCAATCAGAGGATTCAAGTAACATTAGCTCTCTGGCCAATTGTTTAAGGATCTTCATTAGGTTCTCATCCTTAGTGCCCCCAAACCTCTGGGCAAGCTCCTTCATCTTCCTTTCATCTTCATAGATGTGTTTCCAGGTCCATTGGGTCCACTCGTTCAGCCAGATATAGTGATACCCCCCCTTTCCCCAGGAGCCCTCTGGAAGGGAGACCACCTTATATGGCTGGACCCGACTGAGGTACTCTCCACAGGTGGTGAGCTCAACCCCTTCATCCTCCTCGATCAGTTTCATTACCTGATAGAGCCAGTGGGGGCCCTCAAACCACCAGTGGCCAAATAGTTCGGAGTCGAAGGGGGCACAGAGGATGCCGCCCTTGCCGCTTCGGTGGAGATGATTGGTCAAGATTTCCCTCACCATTTTATGAAAATGGTGGGCATTTTCCCTCACCCTTTCCTCTGCTCTCTCCGGTTCATATTCAAGCTTGTCTGCTAAATCGCTCTTCGCGCTAGTCACCCTCCAATACCTGTGGCCGCCAGGGAAGTGTTTCTTGTGAAAGTCCAGATACCAGCCATCCCCAGGATAACCCCACTCTCCACTCCATACCTGGAGTCCGGTCTCCGGATCCCGGGTGAAGATGGCCACCGGTTTCTTCCCTTCAATTGAGCCCACCAAATGGACTTCATATGGGCTTTTCTCCTCATCCTCTTTCTGGGGGCGATACTGTTTTTCAAACCTTCCCCAAAGCCTCTTCAGGACCTCAAATCGGTCGATATAGACCCCAATGGATCTTCCCCCTTTGAGCAATACCGAGTCAACGATGAAGTATTCGATCCCATTTTCGCTGAGAAACTCCTCTATCCCCTTACGGAGTGATTTACCCCTTTCGTCTCCTATGGGGGGGGTCCACTCATACCGGGGACGGTAAGCACATTCGGGGAGCCACATACCCCGGGGGATTACTCCAAAGATCCTCCTATGGCTGGAGATGCCTCCTTTAATCTGGGCTTGGATAGCTGTATCCTCGCCTAAGAGAGGGAGATAGGCATGGGTCGCCGCCGAGGTAATTAACTCTACAACCCCCTTTTCTTGCAGATCCCGCAGAGGGGCGATCAGATCCCGCTTATACTTCTCATCAAATCTGGCCTTTATCCCGGTGTAATGCTCCTTCCAGAAAATGGCCAGTTGGGCCAGATGGGGTCTGCTCCAGCCAGAAAATTGCTTAGAATCCGTCTCCGCCGATTCGATTTTGTTATCCAAATAAGAGGAGAACTCACCGGGGAATGAGCTGTCGGAGAGCTGTTCGGCCAGAACCGGGGTAACCCCTATGGTTATCCGAGGGGAATAACCCTCTTCGAGCAGGCGATAGAGGAGATCAATTAGGGGGATATATGTCTCTGCCATTGCCTCGTTGAGCCAATCCATCCCATGGGGCCATCTTCCATGGTCTAAGACATAGGGGAGGTGGGAGTGGAGGACAAAGGCAACGTTTCCTATTTTCCCCTTAGGCATTTGTTTGCTCCTTTTGGTAACAATCTATCCCTGATCTCACAATGACTTTTAGACTACTCCCTTTCATACTTCTCTATCTTTTCCAACCTTCTCTGATGCCTTCCCCCCGCAAATGGGGTGTCTAGCCAGATTTCTACGATCCTTAGGGAAAGCTCAAGGGATTGATTCCCTGCCCCCAAGGCAAGGAGGTTGGAGTCGTTGTGGGCCCGACAAAGCTCGGCCATCCTCTCGCTGGTGCAGAGGGTTGCCCTCACCCCCTTCACCTTGTTTCCCACGATGGACATCCCTATACCCGTGCCGCAGATAGCGATACCCCTCTCTACCTCACCCTTGGCCACTGCTTGGGCGACCCGAAAGCCGAAATCTGGATAGTCAACTGACTCCTCCGAATTGGTTCCCTGATCATCTACCTCATATCCCTTGCTGGAGAGAAATGATTTTATCTCCTCCTTCAGCCGATATCCTCGATGGTCCGAACCTATGGCTATTTTCATCCCCCCTCCTCGCAGATGATTGCGCCTAAGGCAATGGAGTTAAGCTTTATCTTGGCCGTATCTGACCGGGAAAGTAGAACTATGGGGATCTTTGCCCCCACCACTATTCCCCCCACCTCTACCTCTCCCAACCAGATAAGGGCCTTAACCATAATGTTTCCCGTAGCGATATCGGGGACAAGGAGGATATCTGCCTCCCCTGCTATGGGGCTTTCCACCCCCTTTATCTCAGCGGCCTGGGAGGAGATGGCCAGGTCAAAAGCAACTGGACCATCGGCGATCAGATTTCCTAACTGTCCCCTTTGGGCCATCTTCGCCAAGATTGCTGCATCGATAGTTTCCTGCATATCCGGATTTACAGTCTCCACGGCAGCCAACAGGGCCACCTTGGGAAGCTTTATCTCCAGCTTATGGGCTACCCATAAGGCGTTTTTGATCAGCTCAACTTTAGTTTGCAGATCGGGGGAGATGTTCATCCCTCCATCGGTAACGATCATTAGCTTGGGATAGGCCTTGGCCTCCATTACCACCACATGGGAAAGGAGCTTCCCCTTCCTCAGGCCAGATTCCTTATCCAAGACGACCTTCAGCAGAACCGCTGTCCCTACCCCCCCCTTCATCAGAATATCTGCCCTTCCCCCTTGCACCAGCTCCACTGCCTTTTGACAGGAATTTAGGGGGTCCTTTGCCTCCACTAGTTCAAAGGGAGAGATGTCTATCCTCCTGCGGGAGGCCAGTAGTTGTATCCTGCTTTTGTTCCCGATGAGTATGGGTTGAATTACTCCCTCTTCGTAAGCATTCCTCACCGCCTCCAGGATCTCTTCCCCGTCTGCTCCAGCTACAGCTAACCTTTTTCTCCCCATCTGCTTGGCTTTGGAAAAGATACCTTGAAAACTGGTAATGGGCATCCTAACTCCTTTTACGAATTATCTTCTTCAATGACCTGATAAAAGCCTCATTCTCCTCCCTTTTGCCCACGGTAAGTCTAATCTTCGTGGGGAGCCCGTAGGCATGGAGAGGCCTTACAATTACCCCCTGTCTAAGGAACTCCTGATAGGTGGATTGAGCATCCTGACCTAACTCGATCATTATAAAGTTCGTCTCCGAGGGAAGATATTCTACCCCCAAACGGTCAAGTTCTTCATAGAGGTACTTCTTCCCCTCTTGGTTGAGCTTTCTGGTGCGTTGGATATGTTCTTCATCATTAAGGCAGGCCATGGCAGCCTTTAGGGCCAGCAGGTTTACATTGAAGGGGAGCCTCACCTGATTGAGGAGTTCCACTATCTCCTTCTTGGCTATCCCATAGCCCAACCTCAACCCAGCCAGCCCATAGATCTTGGAGAACGTTCGGAGGATGACCACATTTACCCCTTGGCGCACCCACTGGAGGGAGTTCGGATAATTGGCCTTATCCTGAAACTCATAGTAAGCCTCATCTAAGATCACAATGGTGTTCTCAGGCATTCTCTCAATAAGGGGTTGCAGTTCCTCTTGAGTCACCATCGTTCCCACTGGATTTATGGGGTTGTCTATGAAGAGGAGCTTCGTGTGTTCATCGACAACCTTAGCCATAGCTTCCAAGTCGTGCCTCCAATTTTTCAGAGGGATCAAGACCTCTTTCCCCCCGGCGGCCTGGGTTGTTATCCGATAGAGCGCAAAGGACGGATGGGAAATTACCGCCTTCTCCCCTGGGTTGAGGAAGGCCATTTCTATGGCTTGGATTATCTCCACCGATCCATTACCCAGGATAACCTCTTCGGGTGAGACCCCTAACCTCTGGGCAACAGCCTCCCTGAGCTGGGGTCCTCCATCCTCTGGGTAGAGGTGGACCTGGGAGATGGCTTCTCTCAAAGCCTGCACAGCCAAGGGAGATGGGCCCAAGGGGTTTTCATTGGAGGCCAACTTAATTACCTCCTTGAGGCCAAGTTCCCTCTTTACCTGCTCAATTGGCTTACCAGGGAGATATCGCTGAAGGGAGGCGACCCCCTTCTTGGCTAAATTCCTTATCATCAGCTATACTCCTTGGCTTCCTCTTCCCCGCGGAGCACCCGCAAGGCACCCATAGCCAGTGCTTCCATTTCATCCTCCCCTGGGTAAACTACTATCTGGGAGATAAATTTAACCCTTTCCTTGATCCAATCGAGGAGAAGCTGAGAATTGGCCATTCCCCCGGTGATGATTATGGCGTCCACCTTTCCCCTTAACACTGTGGCCATGGCCCCAATTTCCTTGGCAATTTGGTAGGCCATAGCTTCCAAGCATAACTTTGCCCGAGAGTCCCCATTTTTAATCCTTTCGATTACCTCCTTCAAGTTATCTGTCCCTAAATAAGCCAGAAGGCCGCCTTTCTTGATCAATTTGGCGATCATCTCTTGGAGGTTATATTTCCCCTCATAACAGAGTTTGACCAGTCCAGTCACCGGCAGGCTGCCCGTTCGCTGGGGCGAGAAGGGACCTCCATCGTTGGCATTGTTCACATCAACCATCTTTCCCCTCTTATGTGCGCTAACGGAGATACCTCCACCCAGGTGGACGACTATCAGGTGAAGCTCTTCATAGGGCTTTCCAATGGATCGAGAGTACTTTTTGGCCACCATCTTTAGGTTTAGGGCATGGGAGAGACATTTCCGCTCCAGTTCGGGTAGACCAGAGAGGCGGGCCACTGGTTCAAACTCATCAACAGATACTGGATCAACGATGAAGGCTGGAATATCCTGGGATTTAGCGATCTCATCGGCAAGGATCGCCCCAATATTGGAGACATGTTCTGCCTGTACCCTTCCCCCCTTTATATCGTCCAACATAGGTTTATTCACCTGATAGGTGCCACTTACCAAGGGTTTAAAGGGTCCCCCTCTACCCACCACTGCATCTAACTCTTCAAGCCTTACCCCCTTTTGAGCAAGTAGCTTGAGGATGACCCCTCTTCTGAAACTGTGTTGTTCTAAATAGGTTTTGAATTTGCTCAACTCCTCGCCAGAGTGCCTGACGACCTCATTGAAGAGGGGATTTTCACCTTCATATAAGGCTACTTTGGTAGAGGTAGCACCGGGATTTATTACTAAGATCCTATAGCACATAGCTGCCCTTATAATCTATTCTTTCGGAATTTTTCAGAAATTCCGAAGGGAAACAAGGGGATATTTCCACTCAAAGGCAAACCGAAAGGTTTTTGTTGGCTCCTGACAAAGTTTTAATCATTCAGAGTAGTTTTTGGTAGCTAATACCCTGTGGGAGAAAACCGCTCTTCTCTACCGATTTGCATATCTTTGGCCCTCAACTGGATCTTCGTCCTATCATTCCACACATCTTCTGATAAGGAAAATGCAATACTCAAATCCCTACGGCCTGTTTCCAGGAACTTTAAATACTCCCCTTGACCAAAAGCCAGTACCTCAAAGACTTTTTGGCCCGATCTAACCTTGAACTTTAGATGGTTTCCCCCCACGATCTTTGGATAACCAACGATCTCTAATCCCCTACTCAGGAAGAGCGGCTGAGGGTTCTCCGGCCCGAAGGGTTCCATATACCTAAGGAGCTTAATCCATCTTTCGTCCACCTCTGCCAGGTTTATCTCTGTGTCAATCTTAAGAAGAGGTATGAGGTCCTCTGAGGAGATTAACCTATCTGTGAGCCAAAGGAATTTCTCCTTAAACCTGGGAAGTTTCCTTTCCTCCAAGGAAAGTCCGCCGGCATAGCGATGTCCTCCAAAGGAGAGGAGCAAATCCCCACACCTTTTTAGGGCTTGAAACAGATGGAAGTGAGGGATACTCCGGGCTGAGCCCTTCCACTTATCCCCATCCCAGGCTAATAGAACAGTGGGTCTGCCGAATTCCTCCACCAGTTTAGAGGCCACAATACCGAGAACCCCGGGATGCCACCTCGCAGAGGCTAAAACTAAACCTTTCGTTTGGGAGAGGTCATACTCCTTATTTACCAATTCCCTGGCTTCCCCTAAAGTTTCTTCCTCTATCTTCCTCCTTTGGTTGTTCTCCTCCTCTAATAGCTGAGCCACCTCCTTTGCTTCTTCCTCATCTTGAAGGGTGAGGAGGTTTAGAGCCCTTTGGGCATCGCCAAGCCTTCCCGCGGCGTTTATTCTGGGGCCCAGCACAAACCCCACATCCCAAGCAGTTAATTTTGTCCTCACCGATAGGCCAGCGCCCTGGATAAGGCTTTTTAGCCCAGGTTTTCCTGTATGAGCCAATCTCTTCAGCCCTTGTTTCGCCAGGATTCTATTCTCTAAAGTCAAAGGGACCATATCAGTTACCGTTCCCAAGGCGACCAGATCGAGGTGTTCTTCGAGAGAATTGTCGGTTTCTCCCAGCCTTTTATACAGCCCTTGAGCCAATTTAAAGGCTACCCCTACCCCGGCAAGTTCTCCACCCGGATAAGGTTCTTCTCCGGCTTTAGGGTCAATGACGGCAAAAGCGGGGGGGAATACATCTTGGGGATAGTGATGATCCGTGATAATTACCTCAATTCCCAGGTCTTTGGCCACCATCACTTCATGAAAAGCTGTAATTCCACAGTCAACGGTGATCAAGAGATCAACCCCTTTCTCCTTGGCTAGGCGAATCCCCTCTAAGGAGAGGCCATAACCCTCTACTAATCTATTGGGGATGTAGGTAGTGACATTCCCACCTAAGTCCCTGAGCACATAGGAGAGAAGGGCAGTGGCAGTGAGGCCATCCACATCGTAATCCCCAAAGATCATTATTTTCTTCTTCTCCCTCAGAGCGGAGCTAATCCTTTCTGCAGCCTCCTCTACCCCAGGGAGAAGAAAGGGGTCCCTCAGGTCAGACCACTGGGGTTTGAGATAGGCTCGAGCCTGATCGATATCCTTCACCCCCCGGTTGAGCATCACCTCGGTTAAGGGAATGGGCATATTAAGCCTTTCCGAAAATTCTTTTACTTCCTCATCCCTATATTTTTTTTCTACTCTCCAGCGATACCTCATCGTTGCTCAATTATAAGGAATGGGGTGGGGAAAATCAATTGGATTTTCCAGATTTTTTGTTGTTGGCAATATTTGGGGGTTGAGCTCAGTTCTGGATGGATTGAGAGGGTAGAAAAATTAGCCAAGTTCCTTAGCGGAAACAAAAAGGGCCCTTGCTTAAACAAGGGCCCTTTCACCGAAGAGATTTGTCTATCTCTTCACCCGGTAACACATTCCCCAAGCGCGGGAGTCATAAGGGGCTTGGTCGTCGAATATCGTTCCATGGTCGATGACATCCACTGCGGCATGCCTTGGCCGGCCGAAGCACCGGGGATCGGTGGTTGTCCTCCAAGAGCCGACATAGAGCCCACCCCCTATATGATGGAAGGGCATCCTTCTATGGTGGGCATGGAGGAAGACGATGTCCTCAGGACTATCCGTCTCCACCTCTAAGGTAACAACCTCCCCTGGTTTGAAGGTGAATATCTCCTCCTTATCCACAAGGGTAGAAACATCAGTAATGGTTGTATCCACACTACCCTGGTCAGAGCTAATATGGATTCTCTTTATTACTTTGGTACAGGGATTAGAATGTATCTCCACCCCGGAGATCTTCTTCAGCTCCCAGCCTCTCCGATGACGGGGATTCCGAGGCCTACCCGTTCTCTCAAAATATGCAAATCTCACCGCCGTATCGTCGATGGGCTTGAGATAGGTGGAATCCATGGTTACGGTATGAAATTGGCCAATAAGCTCTGCGGTGACCGTAACATCAGCGTAGGGCACTCCGCTGTCAGGATAAACGATGTGGACCTCTATATCCTTTGTGACTTGTTTAATCTCCCGGAAGAAGGAGACCGGTTCTATCCCGGCCAGTGCCTTTCCCAGAGGATATGTTGTGGAATCGACCCTGACATCAAAGGCAAAGTGTTCAGGATCAGCCGATATCAACCCCGCGATCTCGGCTTTCTCTGAGATATCCCCCGAGATCTCCTCAGGTCCCAGAGAGGTGCCCTTCTGGCCGCAGCCACCTAAAACAAGGGGACCTAAGAAAAGTAGAGCAATCGGGATGGTCTTTAGTTTCACCATTTTTCCTCCCTTTGAAGGTTTTCTACTTTTGAGCTTTCCGAAGACCCCTGACATTATCACCTCCTTTTGTTCCTTGGACACAGGAAGGAGGAGAAGGTTTAAAAAAACTTCATCGGGTATCTCAAAGAGGGGTGGTTGAGGAGGGCAATCTCCAGCCCCCCGGATGAGAGCACCAATGCTTTTCCACTCAACTTCAGTCAAGGCTTTGGAGCTTTAGCTCCCCATATAGGGTTTGAAGGCCCTAAACCCACATTGAAGTGACGAGCGTGGGGAGGGACATTTATGTTTATGTCCCTCCGCTTCCTCGGACTCCGCCAAGGCGGAATTCCGACAAGGCGAGAGCTACGGGTTAAAGTTAAGTAGCAGCCGTAAGAAGGACTTGACTCCTCCCCAAAAGATTTGCTATATTTGGAATAGAGTTCTATCTCCCACCGTAGCTTATAGGGCTCAACAATCTGTTTGGCTGTGAGTTGACAGTTATTGGTCAACAGCACCTTGCTACAGAGTTGATCAAGCTTCTTGCCCTCAAAGAAGCTATCGGCTAAAACTATGAGCTCAACGTTTTCAGGGACACGGAGCTCAGAGAGCATTTCCACTACCAGATCAACTTGGCTACGGTATTTTAGGCCATGCCTTTTGGCATAGGCTTTGGTATAATAGCTCCGCCGGGGCAAGGGAATGCGGGTGCCGCTCTCGGTGATGAGCAGTCCCAGGACCCAAAGATGGGTTTGACTTCCCTTACCTCTCTTGCCCCTGTCCTTATACTTGATAGTGTTGCCATTGCGGTTACGCAGGCGCCGTTTTCCTCCTCTGCCCCTATTGCGTTTGCGAC
>JAOZPP010000079.1 GCA_029932675.1 bacterium | reverse complement strand
TGACTCTACTACATAGATGCTCTTTTGTCAAACAGATAATTCACACCAAGCGTTTAAGTGTTGTGTTGACGAGAAAGGATTAGAGTTCTGCTACCAGTGTGAGACATTTCCTTGCCAGAGGTTGGCAGAGTGGGCAAAGGAGAGCACAGCCTATACCCAGGCTTTGAATCGTCTGCGGCAGATGAAGGAGGAGTTGCCGTAGCGAGGGGGTGGGATACTAAACTTTTTATGGACAGTCGCTGGAGCGATTTACATCAGCAGGTTGGGAATGATGTTTTGTTGCACTGCCGGCGTTTGGGTAGTCGTTGGCCGCACCAAGATCAATCTGGCCTGTAAAAACTTTCTTTCCGGCAGCAACCCCACTCTGTTTTTTTAAACCATTATCTAAACAACGGGGTTTACCCCATGGACGATTGGACTAAGTGGCGAAGGACATATGTGAACGGCACTCTTGCAGTCTGGCCTCCAGTCAAGGTCAGAAGAGTAGTAAATCAATTACGGAAGCAATACGATCCCATTTCCCATAGCGTATGCGAAGCTCACATCACGCTTACCCAACCATTTCTCCATCCTCCCAGCGAAAACGATTGGCATCAGCTTGAAGGGATTATCGCTGGATTTGAACCTTTCTCAATTCGTTATGGACCATTAAATACCTTTCTGCCTTATCCATGCATTTACTACGAGATTCACCCGGCTGAAAGGGTATTGGAGATCCGTCGGGCATTGCACAAAACGGGTATGTTCAATTTGGAGTTACCACATACGGATGATTTTGTGCCCCACATGAGTATCACCGATGGGCGTCCGGATATCATCCGGACCAAAGAGATCTTTGAGGACCTCAGGGGTGTGGTTGTGGGAGGTTCATTCCAGTGCACAGAGATTGCTTTTATTGTACCGGATTCTGATTTTCGCTTTGGAATTGCTCGCACCTTGCCATTGGGGGTGTAGTTGGGACGAGGTGTGGTCTCGGAATTAGCTGATATGGAGGATAAGCTCAGAGCAACTTAGGGGATGGGGGGCGATGGGTCTTGCATTGAATAAGTGCGCAGTTGATAAACTTTTAGAGAGGGGGGTGTGATGAGCAAGGCAGTTGCCATTAATGGTAGCCCTCGTATGGAAAAGGGGAACACGGCTATGGTCCTTGCCCCTTTCATCCAAGGGATGATGGATGCCGGATCTGATGTCGAGCTATTCTACGCCAGCCGCCTCAAGGTCAAGCCCTGCACTTGTAGTGAGATGTACTGCTGGTATAAGAGCCCTGGGGAATGTTACATCAAGGATGATATGGAGTTGCTTTATCCCCAGCTAAGAGGGGCGGATATTTTTATCCTGGCCACCCCAGTTTACATTCCGCTCCCTGGTGAGATGCAGAAAATTATCAACAGATTGTGCCCATTGCTTGAACCCTTACTGGAAACACGCCAGGGACGCACACGGGGTAGGTTTCGCAAAGGGGTGGAGGTCCGGGAGATCGTGCTCGTTTCCACTGGTGGATGGTGGGAGATAGGGAACTTCGGAACGGTTTTGCGCATCGCCCAGGAGCTTGCCGCGGATGCGAGCGTGGAATTCGCTGGCGCGGTGCTTAGACCCCACGCATTCCTCATGAAGAAAGGGGGGAAATTGACCAAGGATGGGGAAGATGTCCTGAAGGAGGTAAGGAGGGCGGGCTATGAGCTGGTCAAAGAGGGTGTAATGAGGAAGGAAACCCTTGAGGCGATAAGCCGCCCGCTTATCTCCGAGGATGAGCTTAGGCACAGATATAATAGGGCATTGTGAGAGATAGTGCGTTGCCCGAGGAAAGGGGAAAGATCTGAAGGGCCGAGTTATTTTCTCAAATCTACGGTGTTTCAATGTCAGTGATGGATAATGTTCAACTTCTGTATATCTCTTTCCGGTGTCGGACGGTGTAGATAATAATTTGGTCGCCCTCAATGTCATACCTAATACGGTAGGGCCAGGCCACCCAACGCCATTTGGCAAAGGGTTTGGCTTTTAGTTTTCGCCCTTGATAAGGGACTTTCAGCAGGGAATCTAAGGCCCGGTCCACCTTGTAGTAACAGGGGCGTTCGTCTTTGCAACCTCAAAATCTTTTTCTTAAACAGTATATGGAGGAGAGCTGGTATGAGTTTATTAAAGGGGTATGCCACCAGGAGGGGAATGGGCCATTATCGGGATACTCACCTGCGAGGTAGAGACCACTTTTGTGAAAGGGAAGGACTATACTTTTCTACTGTGGGAATCGGAACCTACTTGGGGGAGGCAAGCGATGAGGTTGATGATCTCTACTTTGAGGCGATTAAGGTAGCCATCGTCGAGGGATGTAATGTTATAGACACGGCGTTGAATTATCGAGGGATGAGAAGCGAACGGATTATTGGAAGGGCACTACGAGCTCTATCTAAGGAACATAGCCATATACGGGAGGGGCTCATCATATCAAGCAAAAGTGGTTTCATCCCTGTGGATGGGGAGAGGTGTAAATCGCCTGTCAAAGATCGCCTCTTCTTGGAAAGGGGGGTAATTGACCAGGAGGATATCGAGTTTGGACACTCAATAAACCCCGAATTTATCCGTGAATCCCTTGAATTAAGCCTGGAAAATCTACAATTGGAGACCATTGACATTTACTTTCTCCATAATCCGGAAACTCAACTGGAAAGGTGGACTCCGGAGGAGTTCTACGGGAGCCTAAGGGAGGCCTTCCAGTGCCTTGAAGATCTTGTGAGGGAAGGGAAGCTGAGGATGTATGGAGCAGCCACTTGGTCTGGGTATAGGGCCGATTGTAATGCCCCCGATTATCTTTCCTTGGAAAGGGTGCGAAAAGCGGCCCAGACTACCACAGCGGGCAAGAACCATCATTTCAGGGTTATCCAACTGCCAATAAGCCTACTGATGCCAGAGGCCTACTTGAAGAGAAACCAGCGGTTTAGGGGGAAATGGTATACAACATTGGAATTAGCTGAGAGATTGGGACTTGTTGTCTTCTCCAGTCGCACCATAGACAAGGGGAGAGAATATCCGGGGATTTCTATTGCCAAAAGGATTCAGGCGATCCGTTCCCTTAGGGGGGTTACCTCTTGCTTGGTGGGGATGAAAAACCCCGAACATGTCAAAGAAAACTTGAGGGTGGTCGGTTTAGGGAAAATGCCCCCTTCCGAACTGAAAGAAGCTATGACTATCGGAAGTTAGCCCCTACAACTTTTGGCTTGACTTTTGGCCTTTGGTTGGTAACTTTGGGTGAATGAAGATATTGGCCTTGGAGACATCCTCCGACCTGGAGGGGGTGGCCATTCTTTCTGATGATCGGATCCTGGCTAATTGCCAGCTAAGGGTAGATACTGGTCACTCCCAGAGGCTCCTCTCCCTAATGGACTGGTCCCTCTCCCAGGTAGGGCTGAAGATTGGGGATATAGATTGCTTGGCAGTTTCCCTGGGCCCTGGTTCGTTTACTGGGCTGCGTATTGGCCTGGCTACCGCAAAGGGCATCTGCTTGGCCCAGGGGGTCCCTCTGGTGGGGATTCCTACCCTTGATGGGCTGGCATTTGGTTTCCCCCCCACCTCCCATTCTATCTGCCCCCTCTTGGATGCCCGTCGGGGAGAGGTCTATGCCGCCCTTTATAGGAGGGAGGAAGGAGACTTAGAGAGGAAATCTCCTTGGTTGGTTGTAGGGATAAAGGAGCTTGCCTCTCACATTGTGAGGAAGACGATCTTCTTAGGTGAGGGCGCCCGGATTTACCGGGAGGAACTGAAGGATATACTGGGCGAGAAAGCTCACTTTGCTCCGGATGGGTGGTTTGAACCTTCAGCAGCAAATATTGCTTGGCTGGCCAAGGAGAGGCTAAAAGAGGAGGGTGGGAAAGGGCTGGATGAAGTCGAGCCGCTCTACCTGAGGAGGCCCAAGGTTAAACCACGTAAGGGATGAAGGTGGGGATTAGGTCAGCCCTTGCTGGGGACTTGGCCGCTGTGGAGGAGATCGAGAAGAGATCTTTTACTGAACCCTGGTCTAAGCTTAATTTTCAACAGTCCCTCTTTGATCCTGCTTGTCTCTTCTTGGTGGCTGAGGAAGAGGAAAAAATCATTGGTTATGCTATCGCTTGGGTGGTCTTAGATGAGCTTCATATTGGGAACTTAGCGGTTCATCCCCAAAGGAGGAATCGGGGAATAGGGAGAAGGCTTTTAGCTTCCCTCATCGGTCACGGGGTGGAGAAGGGATGTAGAATGGCCACCTTGGAGTTGAGGGAATCCAACCAGATAGCCCTTAACCTATATCTAAAGGAGGGATTCAGACCTGTGGCCCTAAGGAAGGGTTATTATCAACACCCTAAGGAAGATGCCTTAGTGATGATTAAGGAGATTGGGGATGGAATGGTTTAAGAAGGTTAGACTAGGGCTCAAGCCCCAGAAGAAGAGGGAGATCCCAGATGGCCTTTGGACAAAATGTGAATCGTGTGGGGAGATTATCTATAAGAAGGAGCTGGAGAAAAACCTTTCGGTCTGCCCGCAGTGTGGCTACCACTTTCGCATTTCGAGTCAGGATTACATAGGAATCATCTTGGATGAAAGGAGGTTAGAGGAGCATGACGCTGACCTTCAACCGCAGGATCCCCTCAACTTTAGGGATTCAAAAAAATACCCCGATCGGGTAAAGGCCGCGCAAAAGAAGACGAATCTTAAAGAGGCAGCCATTACGGGGTTGGGGCAGATCGATCAGATTCCAGTGAGCTTCACAATCTTGGATTTTAGGTTTATTGGGGGGAGTATGGGGTCTGTGGTGGGAGAGAAGGTGGCTAGGTCAATTGAGAGGGCGATTCATCGGAAGCTTCCCCTGGTCATTGTCTCCGCCTCCGGAGGGGCGAGGATGCAGGAGGGCATACTCTCCCTTATGCAAATGGCTAAGACCTCTGCCCTGTTGGGCGTATTGGGAGACCATTCTCTCCCTTATATATCGGTCCTCACCAATCCCACCACTGCGGGGGTAATGGCCAGCTTCGCCTCCTTAGGGGACATCGTCATCGCCGAACCAAAGGCACTTCTCGGTTTCGCGGGCCCGCGGGTTATCAAGCAAACGATTGGTGAGGATTTACCACCGGGATTTCAGACCTCGGAGTTCTTCTTAGAGCATGGCTTTGTGGATATAGTTA
Organism: bacterium; assembly: GCA_029932675.1. GTDB lineage: Bacteria > SM23-81 > DAOVCL01 > DAOVCL01 > DAOVCL01 > DAOVCL01. Next base: position 8,896 of record JAOZPP010000079.1, on the reverse strand, counting down.
CCCCCCGTTCTCAGCTAAAGCGGACCATTGCCCTCTGTCTCAGGCATCTACTTTAGGTCGGTTTCTTAGGCAGATGAATGGATAAAACCCCTAATCCTAATCAACCCAGCAAAATCAATTCCGGGTAAGTGACCAAATTCCTTGGATGACTATCAAACAGCTCTCCAATACCTCTACGGCCTGCGCTGGTTTGGCATCAAGTTAGGCCTCTCTCAAATCTCCGCTCTTCTGAGAAGGTTGGGCGATCCCCACTACAGGTTCAAATCCATTCACATAGCGGGAACAAATGGCAAGGGCTCTACGGCGGCAATAATTGAGTCCATCCTGAGAAGAGCTGGTTACAAGACCGGTCTCTTCACTTCCCCCCACCTAATTGACTTTCGAGAGAGGATTAGGGTGAATGGGGAGATGATCCCCGAGGAGGAGGTGCTCGAATTCGTCCAGGGACAGATGGACTATATGAGCAGAAAGGGGATAACCTTCTTTGAGGCATCCACAGCCTTAGCCTTCCACCAATTTGCCCAGGAGGGGGTGGATATAGCTGTGGTGGAGACAGGGATGGGGGGAAGGCTTGATGCTACAAATGTGCTTTCCCCAGAGATCTGTTTGATTACCAACATTTCACTTGAACATACCCAATACCTTGGTTCCACTCTGGCAGAGATCGCCCGGGAGAAGGCAGCGATCATCAAACCGGGGGTAACCACTGTTTGTGGGGTGGGGGAGAGGGAACCCCGAGAGGTGATTGAGGAGAGATGTAGAGAGCAAGGCTCAAACCTCCTCCTCTTAGGGAAGGAGGCAAGTTTTCAGAGCGCGAGGGTTACTTCTGAGGGAACTGAGTTCTCCTTGCAGACTGGGTCCTACCATTATAAGGGCCTTTGGCTGAATCTATTAGGCAGACATCAAATAAGAAATGGGGCCTTGGCGATAATCGCCGTCGAGGAGCTGGGCAAGAAGGGATGGAGGGTTGACGAGGGGAGCATAAGGGAAGGGTTGAGGGAGGTGGACTGGCCAGGGAGGTTTCAGATCTGGTGTGACCATCCACTTATAATTCTCGATGTCGCCCATAACCCCGCGGGGGTGGAAGTCTTAGGCAAATCATTGGAGGAAATCTTCCCCCGGAGAAGGAGGGTTTTCCTCTTTGGGGTGATGGAGGACAAAGATTACCCCAAGATGATCAGGAAGCTGGAGGAAATGGCAGATCTTTTCGTTTTCACCAGACCTTCTATGGATAGGGCTGCTTCTCCCCTTGAGGTGGCCCAAGAGCTTAGGGGAAAGGACTACCAAGTGGAGGAGGATATTCCGCGGGCAATAGACTTTTCCCTTGAATATCTTTCCTCCGGAGAGTTACTCTGTATTACCGGTTCTCACTATACAGTAGGGGAGGCAATGAGCTATTTAAGGCGCCTCCGGAAATTTTCCTAAGGCTGACCCCGGAAGTTAAGGGGATATTGGTAGACGAAGACATATCTGAACTTTAACTTCTGCTGGAATCCCCATTTGGTAAAACCCTCTACTCCATAATCTTGAGGAAGAAAACAGGAAAACTCCTTATACCCTATATCGAAGGCCAATGAATTCAATTCGTTTAACAGTTCAGAGATGTCTTCCCGCGAGGTGGAGAAGAAGGTGATTTCCGCCGCTTTCTGCGGATCATAGCGGTAGGGTTGGAGGATAGCCACCCCGTTCTGGGAGCGAAACATCATCCCCGCACGAACTAAATTGGCCACCAGATCCCTTGTTGCCTCATAGAAAATCCAACCTGCAGGTAGGAGCCCTTGGGAGAAGCGGAGGAACTCCGATCCTTCAACGGTTCTCCAGCCTTCCTCAGCAGACCTCAAAGGCCGGAGGAGGGAGGCCATTCGTGGTTCCCTTACCTTAGCCTCCAAGTAAGTGAAGGTGCATAGGTGATGAAATCCTAGCCTCTCAATTATGCGCATGCTCGTTTGATTAACCTCTGCTGTGGAGAGCCTCAGGGAGCTGGGTTTCCGGGAGAGGGCTTCATCTAATTGGAACTTGGCCAACCTCTGGCCAATCCCTTGACCGCGTAAATCTTCCCTCACCCTTAGACCTTCCAGCCAGAGCTCACCCGGGGAGAGGAGAGTCGTCTTGGTCAGCCCTACGATTTTCCCTTCTTTCTCAGCCAAAAAGAGTCCCCCCTCCCTCAACCAATCATCTATAATGAGGGGAACATAATCCCATCCCTCCCAGGTACGGGAGGCAATCTTCAGTATCCCTTCTTTATCCAAGGGGGTGGCCTCCCTGAATCTAATCCTCATAACTTCTTCCTCTTCCATTTTCCTCCTCGGTAGAATGCCCCCAGCACTCCTGCCTCCACCAGGACGGAGAACCCAATAGCTAACCAGACCCCTTTTACCCCGAAATTTAACCCCTTAGCTACCAGAAAAGCAAGGGGAATCTTCACTGCCCAATTAGAGACCAGAGCAGCGATCATTGGAGGAGTAGTTTCTCCCGCTCCCCGTTGTGCACCACCCCAACCAGTAGAGAGGGGAACTGCCAAGAGGGAAAGGGAGATAATTCTTAGATATGAGCTCCCCATTCTCACCACTTCTGGGTGCGAATTGAAGGCCGCTATAATCTGGGGGGCCCAAAGGGAATAGAGGGCAGTAAGTGCAACCTGGAGCAGGAGGCCAATGCTAATGACCTTTTTTACTACATCCTCCGCCCGATCAGATTTATCCGCCCCCAGGTTTTGGCCAACCAAGGCCTGCGCTGCAGTTCCCAGTCCCATTAGATAGATGAAAGGAATCCCTATTACCCTGACGCCAATACCAAAGGCAGCAATCCCGGCAGTGCCGAAAAGAGCTACAATTCTGAACATTACCATCCCGGTCAGTGGCCTGGTCACCGCAGCAATGCTGGCGGGGAAGCCCACCCCAAGTATCTTCTTAAGGAGGGAGAAACGTAGATGGGGCAGTTGAGTGGTTAGGATCCCCGCCTTAATTGCAAACCTCAGGTTGAGGATGGCATTCAAAGCTAAGGAGACAAGTGTAGCCGCTCCGGCTCCGGCCACCCCCCAGCGGGGGAAACCTATCCAGCCAAAGATGAGAAGGGGATCCAGACCAAGGTTCACCAGGCCCGTGTATAGGTTAATCTTCATTGGGGTCTTCGTGTCTCCTAAGCCATAAAGAGCGGTAGAGGTGACCAGTGCGAAGTAGAGGAAGGGGACAGCAACTAATAGTAACCTCAGATAGGGAAGGCCGATCCATACTACCTTCTCCTCAGCTCCCAAGGCCGTTAAAAGCGAGGGCCCCCAACTGAGGCCCGCTCCCAGAATAGGGAGGGAGACCAATAGGGCGAGGATGAGGGAATGATCAAGTACCATGTTTATCCTCTCCTTCTCGCCTGCCCCTGTATACCTGGCGATTATGGCCAAGGTGCCCGCAGAGATGACTTGGCCAAAGGAAGTAATTACAGCAAATAGGGCACTGGAGAGCGATGCTCCTGCCACTTGAGAGGCCCCTAACTTACCGATCCAGAAGACATCCACCAAGGTGAGGATGGTCGAGGAGATAATGCTAATCATTACCGGCCAGCCTACGCCCCAGATGTTCAGGATCGTTGGCCTTTCCAGATCTATGTGGCCTAACCTTTCCATCTCCGGCAAGATAACCCCCTTTGACCCTTCCGTCAAGCGATGAAGTGGGTCTCTTAGGTTTTGCTTCCGATTTCGTCGGTGGGATTTAGGACTTCGTTATTTGGCATTCCGAGGGCCCTCATTATTCATCCAGGCCAAAACCCATACTCGTCCTCCCAACAACCCTGCCAACTTCGTTTACCTCTCAGAGCTTTTGGCTCCCTCGGCATCCGTTTTTGGACAGGATTAACAGGATGGCCGGGATAAATAAGACTTCTCCCCCCATATGGGTTGTCCCTAAGCCGATGGGGCTGGATGGATATAGATCCTGTTTATCCTGTCAAAGAGCCCTGCCCCAGCGGCCAAGTTCAGGTTTGACCCACCCTTGAGTTGGTTCAGATTGAATAGACATTTTGTGAAAAAAATTTGACACTCTCCAATTTTTTTAATATTATGGTTAATACCCGGATTATTCATAAATTTCCCATTTGGTCCTGCAATCTACTGCCTTTATTTGTTGCAACTTTGCTGTGTTAGGAAAACTGCTTTTATTCCCGGTTTGTGAATAATTCGGGTCAAAGGTGGTAACGTCGGGGTAATTGGATTAGATGGACTTTTCAAAAAAATGGATTTCTTGTTTTCTAAAGGGTTTTTGATTATAATGTAGCTAATTGGATAGAAGCCTTAGGAAAGAGAAGGCACTTATAGTAAAACAGGTTGCTGAATATCTATAGGTGAGTGAGAGAACTATTTATAAGTTAGCTCAAGTCGGAAGGATCCCGTGTTTCAAAGTTGCAGGCACCTGGAGATTCTGGGGGAGAGAAATTGATGAATGGACACGGAATAGGTCAACCAAATTGGAGTATGAAGAAAATGGATAACAATATAACACCTCTCTCTCGTGCAAACAGCCCAGGCGGGTCAGATTTAACTTTTATAACAAACGAAAGAAACAAGAGACTTCTTGATAGATTCAAGGTGCTTATAAAAGATACTCGCCTCTTCGATGTATTAGTCGGATATTTTTATACAAGTGGATTCCATGCTCTATATAAATCACTGGAATCAACTGAAAAAATCAGAATTTTAATAGGAATCAGCACAAACAAAGAGGTGATAAGATTACTTCAAGAATCTGCCTGTGCGTCACACGCAGACAGGTCAAAAATTGAAACACAGTCTACCCTCCTGCCTGTGCTACGGCAGACAGGTCGATTTTCACATGCAGAGGTAAAGCAAGAGTTTGAAAATTCTGTAACCTGTGAGATGGAAGAGTCGGAAGATAATGCTACTGTTGAAGAGGGTGTTTTTAAATTTATTGAATGGCTTAAAAATGGCAAGTTGGAAATCAGAGCTTATCCTACCGAAAATATACATGCAAAGCTTTACATTATGACTTTTAAAGAAGGAGATAGGGATGTAGGTCGAGTTATTACTGGCTCAAGTAATTTTACCCAAGCCGGGCTCATAGATAATCTTGAATTCAATGTAGAATTAAAGACCAGAGCTGACTACGATTTTGCTTTACAAAAGTTTAATGAGCTTTGGAAAGATGCTGTAGATGTAAAAGATAGATATATTAACACAATCCAGACAAAGACCTGGCTTAATCGGAATATAACCCCCTATGAGTTGTATTTAAAATTCCTATACGAATATTTCAAAGATGAACTAAGTCTCACTGAGGAGGTCTTCATAAAGTATTTACCGCAAGATTTTAAGAGATTTGAATACCAAGAACAAGCGGTTTTGAATGCTAAAAAGATATTAGAAGAGTATGGAGGGGTTTTCATCTCAGATGTTGTCGGGTTAGGAAAAACTTATATTGCCGCTATGCTTGCAGGACAACTTGATGGCAGAACTCTTGTTGTCGCCCCACCTTCCCTGTTGAATAAAAATAATCCTGGCTCCTGGCCTAATGTATTTTCTGATTTCCACATTCCTGCTGACTTTGAATCCGTTGGTAAACTTGAGGGGGTATTAAATCGAGGGGTAGAAAAATATACAAATGTCATCGTAGATGAGGCACACCGTTTTAGGACAGAGACGACCATTGGATACGAGAAACTTGCTCAAATCTGCCGAGGCAAAAGAGTTATCCTTGTTACTGCTACTCCTTACAACAATTCTCCCAAGGATATTCTGAACCAAATAAAGCTCTTTCAGAATCCGAGAAAAAGCACAGTCCCAAATCTTTCTGACATAGAAAGATTTTTCAATAGACTCGATAGAAAATTGAAGAGGATCGATAAACAGAAAAATTATGAGGAGTATCTCAAGGGGGTGAAAGAAAATGCAAAAGAGATAAGGGAAAAAGTCTTAAAGTATCTTATGGTTCGCCGCACGCGGGATGAAATTGAAAAATACTTCTGCAAGGATATTAAAAAGCAAAAACTAAAGTTCCCTGAGGTTCAAGATCCAGTCCCTCTTTATTACCAATTAAATGAGACAGAGGATGAAATCTTTAATGAGACGATTCACCTGATTACCCAAAGATTCAAATATGCCCGTTATACTCCTCTTTTATACTCCAAGGGCAAAATAACTCAACCCGAAGAAATATCCCAGAGAAATATGGGAAAATTTATGAAGATACTTCTTGTCAAAAGGCTTGAAAGTAGTTTTTATGCATTCCGCAATTCAATTGATAGATTTATTCGTTCCTACGATATGTTTCTCAAGGAATTCGATAACGGTAATGTTTATGTGAGCAAAAAATACATCAATAAGATCTTTGAACTCTTAGAAAATGATGATGACGAAGTTGTTCAGCAGTTGGTAGATGAAGGCAAAGCCGAAAGGTATGATAGTAAGGACTTCACAGATGAGTTTAAAAAGGATTTACAAAACGATCTTGAAATATTGAAAAGAATAAGATCTCTCTGGGAAAGGGTTAAACGAGACCCGAAACTTCAAAAGTTGCAGGATGAGTTATCGAAAAATAGAATTTTGAAAAATAAGAAACTCATTATCTTCACCGAATCAAAAGAGACCGCAGAGTATCTCACAAGGAAAATCGGACCTGCCTGTGCCAAGACCTTGGCAGGTAGGGACAGAGTCCTTTGTTATCATGGAGATTCGAGTGAGGCAGTTCGGGATAAAGTCATTGAAAACTTTGATGCCAGAGCAAGAAAGCCCAGAGATGACTATATGATTTTAGTCTCGACTGAAGTATTGTCTGAAGGTGTAAATCTGCATCGTTCAAATATAGTAATAAATTACGATATTCCCTGGAATCCAACTCGTATGATGCAAAGGGTAGGGCGAATAAATCGCATAGATACAAAATTTGATAAAATATATACATTTAACTTCTTCCCAACTATTCAATCTGAAGATGAAATCCAACTTCGAAAAACTGCCGAATCAAAGATCAATGCATTCTTAACCCTTCTCGGAGGTGATGCAGCTATATTAACAGAGGGTGAACCAGTTGGCTCACATGAATTGTTCAATAGGTTAATTTCAAAGAAGACCCTATTGGGTGAAGAAGAGATAGAAGAAAGCGAATTAAAATATCTAAATGTTATAAAAGATATCAGGGATAAAAACCCTCAACTTTTTGAGAAGATAAAACGTCTTCCCAAAAAGGCGCGCTCTGCTAAAGAAAATAAGGAATTTGCAGGTTCTCTTTTAACCTACTTCAGACTGGGGAAACTTCAGAAGTTCTTTATTGCAAACAAGAGTAAGGAACCTCAGGAAGTTGATTTTATTAGCGCGGCAAAGGTTTTTGAATGTTCCCTTGATGAGAAGAAGCGAAATCTACCTGCCTGTGCCAGTGGCACGGCAGACGGGTCTAAGGATTTTTATGAACTACTGGATAAGAATAAAAGAGCATTCATAGATGCTACAACTGAGGAACATTTAATGTCAGATCAGAGGCGGGGAAGGGATAGTGGAACGCAAGTTCTAAAGATACTGAAAGCCACGCTAAAAACTGCTCAGAGGTTTACAGATGAACAGGAAGATTATCTGAAGAAAGTCATAAGGCAACTCGAAGAAGGTGCTATCCCCAAGCAGACAACTAAAAAGACACTGAAGGCATTGAATAATTTAAAATCAGATTTAACCAACCCATTAAAAGCTCTTGCTGTTGTTCAACATACCATTCCAGAAAGGCTTTTAGAAAGCCATTATGCCGAATATCCACACAGGTTTTCAGGGAAAAGAGAGGTTATATTATCATTGTATTTAACAGGAGAAGATAGAAATGAAACGGATTGAAGAAGTAAAAAGAATTTTAGAAAAACATAAACAAGAACTACAGGATAAATATAAGGTTAAGACTATAGGAATATTTGGCTCTTATATTAGAAACCAGCAAAGGACAGGAAGTGATATAGATATTCTTATAGAATATTCTGAAGTACCTGATTTGATAACCTTTATTGATCTGCAGGATTACCTATCCGATCTGCTTCGAATGAAGGTTGATCTTGTGATGAAAAGTGTACTTAAGCCGAACATTGGGAAAAGGATTCTGAAGGAGGTAGTTTACTTATGAAGCGCGAAGTCATGGATTATATCATGGATATAAAGAGTGAGTGCGAATATTTGCTAAAGAGGATGCGGGATATTACGTATGAAGAGCTTATAAAAAATGAAGACTTGAAAAAGGCGTTTGTCAGGAGTCTTGAAGTTATTGGTGAGGCAGCGAAGAAGATACCCGATGATATAAGAAATTGTTATCCCCAAATAAAATGGAAGAACATATCAGGAATGAGAGATATTTTAATACATGAATACTTCGGAATTGACTATAGAGTGGTATGGAAAACCGTAAGAGAGCGGATACCAGAGTTAGAAGATGTTATAAAGAAGATGATAAAAGATTTTGAGAATACAGTGGGGTCAAATGAATAGAGAACAGGCGAAAGAGCTTATCAGAGATACTTTTGAATCACCATTTGATAAAGAAAAATTTGTTGTCTTTATCAAAAACCTTCTTAATCGCATAGAGGAATCTCCTTTTATATACAGGGGAAACTTTATCCCGGATGCTTTTAAGCAATATATTAGCACATTAGAACGTATTGGAAAATATACTGAAGGTGAGAGTGAAATCGATTTATTGATAGTAAAACTCAAAAGAGAAACTTCCCTGGAAAGAGCAAGAACTATGCAGAGAAATTTTATCGCCTGGTATCTTAAGGGGAGTAGAGGTGGAAAATTAAAAGATGCAGCCTTAGTCGCTTTTGTCTCTCCTAATGAAGAAGACTGGCGGTTTTCTTTAGTGAAAATGGATTATCGTTTTGAGGAAGGGCAATCAGGTAGAGTAAAAGTAAGAGAAGAATTTAC
>JAOZPP010000113.1 GCA_029932675.1 bacterium | reverse complement strand
AATTTCAGCCTCTGGCCGACTGGTATATCAGAAAAGGGATAAACACCCGGATACTGGGCTTAGGCGACATCGAGGGCAGTTTCGGGGGGGTTGACCTCCAGCAGAAGATACGCAACTGCATAAGGTTCTACTACGGTAAGCTTCAAACGGAGGCTGTGTTGCTGGGAGGAAGGCCGGAGATAGTGCCGGACAGGAAATGGGATCGCAGCACCACTATGGGTCTTTTGCCAGTGAAGCTTCCCACCCCGACAGATCTCTATTACTCGGCCCTGGATGGGAGCTGGGACCTGAACGGTAATGGGCTTTATGGGGACAGTTGCACCATAGAGACCCCCTGGGGAGGGATTGAGGAGAGCAAGCTTCTCGACTACTACGGAGAGGTCTGGGCCGGAAGGGTGCAGGTCTCCACCAGGGCTGAGGTGCAGACCTTCATCCAGAAGAGGTTGCGGTATGAGCAGGACCCACCGGTATATGACAATGGAACCGATAAGGACTTCCTCTTCTTAGGCTCAGCCATAGATATACCGGGGCTCTTTGTCCTCTCCGGGGGGAAGATAAAGGAGGCCTCTGTCTCTGAGCTGGAGGAGGAGGTCAGTCGTCACAAGATGTATGATGATGACTGTCACGATATTTGGGATGAGCGGATTTCGGCTCATAGGGCAAAAGAGAAGTTACAGGGTGGTTTCTATGGGATCAACCATGCCGGGCATGGCCACTGGGACTACATCGAGGTCAAGCCCAATGTGAGCCCTCATCCACAGAGGTTAACGATCGCTGACCTGGATGAGCTGACCAATGGCCCCAAGTACGGGGTCTTCTCCACCATCGCCTGTGTCACTGCTGCCTTTGATACCACCAGCGACAAGTGCTTTGGGGAGCACTGGCTTTCCAGTCCCCAGGGAGGTGGAGTTGCCTTTATCGGGCACAGCAGGTTAGGAGTTGGGGGATTTGCCGACACCCTGGATAAGAAGTATATGAAGTATCTCATTGGTATCTGGCCCGGCCATCCCTATCCGCAACCAGGGAGCATCTATGGAATTGGGAGGATATATGGGATGGCCAAAAATGAGTATATCACCCGGCTGCCTAAGCCCTGGCAGGGTCTCAACGGGGGAGGTTGGCTCGATTACATCTATGAGGGATGCAATTGGACCCTGCTGGGGGACCCAGTTATGGCGGTATGGACATCTCCTCCTAAGAGCCTGCAGGTTTCCCACCCCCTTTACCTCCCCACCCAGGAATGCTCCTTCTCCCTCTATGTGGCCTCCAACGGGAACCCAATCCAGAGTGCCTCAGTCTGTCTCTATAAGGATGGGGAGATATTCTCCCGGGGCCTCACCAATAGCTCTGGGGAGGCAACTTTTACAGTTCACCCCCAGACCCCAGGCACCCTTTCGGTGCTGGTGACCGTAAACCAGAGGAAGAACAACGAATACATCCCCTATCAAGGCCAGGCTACGGTTCTACCAGCCACTTCGGGCCATATTACTCAGAGCCAGCAGTGGAGTGGGGTAATCCTGGTCACCGGCGATGTCACCGTGGATACCCATGCGGCTTTAACTATTCAACCAGGGACGGAGGTGATATTTATGCCTAGCCAGGATGACCAAGGCTCCGGTGCGGATACCTCCAGATGTGAGTTGATTGTAGAGGGGGAGTTGGTCATCTCCGGGGTAGAGGCAGACTCGGTAGTTCTCAGCTCTGTGGTCAGCGGTGGCTGGTATGGGATAAGGTTCAGACCAAGGAGCCAGGGCCAGATACAGGGGGCCATAGTGGAGAACGGATACTGTGGGGTCTTTCTGGACACCTCCAGTGTGGTGACCATAGAGGAAAGCAGCATCAGGGATAATCAGCTTTGTGGCATTAGGTGCGATCACACGGACTCAGCCACGGCCATCTCTGACAACACCATCTCTGGGAACAATCTCTATGGCATCTACACCGAGGGTTGTTCTCCTTCTATAATTGGGAATGGTTTTCCCTTCCCTGAGCAGGACTATGCTATCAGGATAGTGGGGGGTTCCCCTGATAAGCCAGTGGTCATCAGGGGGAATACCATCTGTATGTCTGGTATTTGGTGCCCCCCCAGGGAAGGAGAAGGAGGAGATAGCCTTACAACCGGAGGGATATACATTGAATATGCCGCACCGCTGATAGAGGATAACCATATATATGGTGGTGCTTATGGCATAATCGGGGTGGGCCTTGACTCTACTACCCTGATTAAGGGAAGCGAGGGGTTGAAGCAGATGCTGGATGGAAACTATATCGGGTTGGCCCTATATGGTGGCTCAGAGCCAAAGGTTACCGGTAACCAGATTACCAATCATGTGTATCGAGGGGTTGAATGCCACCAAAGCTACCCTATGTTGGGAGAGGCCACCATTCCCGGCACAGGGAACAATAGCATCACTACCTTGAGCCCCTGTGCTGAATATGCGGTCTACTGTGAGGGGGTAACTGACACCATAAAGGCGGAGAACAACTGGTGGGGCCAGGCACCGCCTGATCCCTCCTGGTTCTCAGGCCCGGTGGACTATGAACCCTGGTTAGCAGAGCCGGTGGGGGTTGAGCCAACCTCAAAGCCACCTCTGCCCGACCACTTCTCCCTTGGCCAGAACTACCCCAATCCATTTAATTCAGTCACTGAGATCAGGTACAGCTTGCCTGTGGATTGTAGGGTGAAGTTAGATATCTACAACATCCTGGGGCAGAAGGTAACCACTCTGGTAGATGGGGAACAGAAGGCGGGTTACAAGACTGTCAGATGGGATGCAGGTCGGGTGGCCAGTGGGATATACATATACCGGATTCAGGCAGGGGACTTCGCCCAATCCAGGAGAATGATTCTCCTCAAGTAGCCCCCTGTCCCGAATCCGGCAATTGGCAGAAGCCACCAGCAATGGTGGCTTTTGCTCTTAAAATATAAAAACCCCTTGTTATTTGTCAAGGGTCGCAGTGGATTATTTTATTGTGAGACTCTGCAATCTAACGCCTCTCGGAGAAGGAAAAGTTAGGCCAGAGACATTCCGCCCTTTATTCAACATTGGAAGTTGTAATTTGGGAGGCCCTACCCAAAGAGGTTGTCTAAGAACATCATCAGGATGAATCCTCCCATAGCACCTAAGGTTGCCTGACGTTGGTTCCCGCGGGAGTTGATCTCAGTAAAGATTTCGTCGATGATCACAAAGAGCATCGCCCCGGCGGCAAAGGCCAGGGAGAAGCCTAATGTTTTACCCATCAATGAGACGGCAATGACTCCAATTGCCCCACCCACCGGCTCGACAAGACCACTGCCCAAAGCGTATAAGAAGGACCGGCGGCGGGAATAGTTCTCCTTTACCAGGGGCAAAGCTACGGCCAATCCTTCAGGGATGTTCTGGATCCCGATGCCAATGGCCAGGGAAATGGCGGCCCCAATCTCCTCCATCCCAAAGCCCACCCCCACGGAGAGCCCTTCGGGGAAGTTATGAATGGTGATGGCTAAAATGAAAAGCCAGATCCTCCGCAGGCTTGCTGTCAGGGGACCCTCGCGCCCCCCAATGAAGTGAAGGTGAGGAACGACCTTGTCGGCCATCATCACAAAGCCTGCGCCGCAGGCGATACCGAGACCTACAGCGCCAATGTTGGTATTCTCCAAAGCGGGAACCAAGAGGCTAAAAGAGGTGGCGGCGAGCATAATCCCCGCAGAGAGGCCAAGAAGGGTGTCCATGGTCCGCGGATTTAACCTGAAATCGGCAAGTAACTTGCCCAAAAAAGAAAAAACGGAGTTTTTCACTT
>JAOZPP010000023.1 GCA_029932675.1 bacterium | reverse complement strand
TCCCTTGGACCCCCGCCCCCCCCACCCTGGTTACCATCTGCCTTCCCAGTACCATAATGGGCTATTTGCGATGTAGGTTTTTTGAAACAGGAGGGAATTCTTATGAGGTGTTGTCAATGGAGGTTGAAGGCCTTTTGGTGAGTGAAATGTAGGGACAAACCCCCATATTTTATTAAAAATATCGTCTCTCATTCCCTTTATATTCACCCTCGCATTTTCTATCATCTGCCTTTTGTGAAAAATTCCTTATGCGGTCAGGGCTCCCGCCATGACGGCACCGATAGACAAAATTTCCGGCCTGGGGATAAAAAAGGGAAGAGATATTCTCTCCTCCCTTTTTAGGTTTGCCTGCTTGAGGAAACGGGCCTATTTCAATAGAATCATTTTCCTGGTCTGCACGAAGTCCCCAGCCTGAATCCGATAGAAGTAGATCCCGCTGGAGAAGGAGCTTGCATCCCACTTCGCGATTTTGTAGCCGGCTCTCTGACTTTTTTCCACCAGAGTTGCCACCCGCTGACCTAAGATATTGTAGACCTCCAACGTCACCCAACAATCCCTCGGTAAAGCATACTTGACCTCGGTGATAGGATTAAAGGGGTTGGGGTAGTTCTGACTTAAGCTGAAGATTTTTGGAATCCTTACCTCTCTTTCCCCAGGTTTAAATCCAGAAAGCTGAAAGTTGACTACAGTAGTTTCGGCCTCTATACTCTCCACCCCGAGTGCGCTCAAACTGTCATAACCCTCCTTTGAGGCCAAGACCTCATAGCTGCCCGGAAGAACATAGGTGACGCTATAATAGCCATCGCCAGTGGTGGTGTCGTCCCCCACTATCAGTGTGTCTTTGAGGATCTGGACCATAACCCCTGAAATCGGTTCTTGGTTATCAACCCTGCTCACCACGCCACAGATGCATCCGCCGAGGCTTTCGGCCTGGAGCGTATCCCTTCCCTCGAAACCCAAAGTAAATTCTTCATAGGGTGGGAGGCCGGACACAGAACCCCTCACAGTAGCCACGCCACAGTGATAAGGATCAACTATCCTCAAGGCAGCTAGCTGATCAAATGGTACCATGAGATCTGGTCTTCCGTCGCCATCATAGTCACCGATCTGCCAAGGGTCGGGATAGGGTTCTAAGTATTCGTCTGTACATCCGCTTAGGGTAACCTCATCAATGCCCTCCAACTTGTAATCATTCGGAAGCTCGATGTAGCATTCAACTGGAGGAAGGCCGGGAGTCAGACCGAGGGTATCTGGAATCAGCTCAACGATAGCTGGCACAGTGGGCAGAATGAGCAGGCAAGCTTGGTTGTTCTCTTTATCCCATTCCTCAAGTTGATTGTTTGGATCAATTCTCACGTATAGGTAGTGGCAAGTTGTATCAGGAAAGACCCAAGCTATCTGAACGGTCTCAGGGGTAGTGGGAGTAAGACCGTAGACCATTTGTACATCGCCGATCTGAATTCCGCCGGAATCTGGTTTCCCGTCGTAAAAATAGACTTCCACGCTGTCGACGGGCAGAGAAGCTGAATCACAATGGACAATAGCAGCAAGGTCCATCCAGTTGTTTGGATAAACACTCTCAGGGGAGATAATAATGTCCTCAGAGGTAATCCAAACATCAAATGGTGTAAATCCAGGTATACACAGAACCTCCGCAGAATAACTTGTCTGGTTACCGAAGCTATCATACGCTGTAATGCAGATATAGTAGGTGGCATAATTGGTTATCCCGGTTAGTTCATAGCTCGTAACATTCCCGACATCTATTGGAGAAGGCCCCTGATTGGCCCCGGTTCCGGTATAAGGCGGACCCGACTCATCTCTGTCGTAGTATAATTTATAACCAAGCGCATCATCTACTGCGTTCCACTGCAGCGTTATAGACTCATTCCTAGACAAAGCCATCAATCCGCCAGGAATTGGTCTGGGTGGTTCCACATTAATATCCAGACTACCAAATATTGAGGAAACAATTGCATCAGTTGCTGCTGTTTCACCAGGTGTAATATTATCTTCAAAAGTCTCCGAAGAAGTTGTGAATGTGTCTCTATGACTCTGAAAGGTAACTGAATAATTGCAACTGTCCAATCCGATCACCTCCACATGGTAAGTTCCCTTTTCAATGTCCTTAAAAACGGCGATTTGTCGACCATCCTGATCAATAGTCAGGGTTGCTCCCGGTATTAAAGTATCCATCTGTCCGGTTTCATAGTTCATTCCTAAATGCCTGTTCTCGGGGTCGTATACATGTAAATCAGCACAAGGATCTAACATTCTCTCAGAATCGGGAACCAGTGATTCCAATATGATACTCATCCATAGATCTCCCGGCGGCGGAACCTTTGTTTCAAGGGCTAACAGTGCAAAAGCGGTAGTGGTCTCAGAAGTATAGGAGCCCTCCCAATGACCGTCATTCAATTGCAGAGCCAGAATCCTATTGCTCAAAGCTGAATACCAGTCGTGACCGTTAAGTTGGCTCACTTGACACATGACCAAAGCCTTTGCTATGGTCATATAGTAATAATATAGCCAGCTTGACCCTTCATTAGGATTATCATCAAAAGAACAGTCTTCATATGATTCCATCCATTCCAAGGCGTGTCTCACCCTCTCATCCGTGACTTGAACCCCAGAAAGCCGATAACTCCAGATTCCGGCAGCAGTCATACTACCGTATGACGTGCCACCTCCAGGAGTGTACACCAACCCACCGTCATCATAGGAAGATTGGCTACTGTCGTGAGCCCAGGGCCGATCGTTATAATCCGGATCATTTTGGCAACGCCCTATGAAAACTCTTGCCTTAGTCCAGACTTCAGGTGCGACTTCCGGAATATCAGGTGGTTTCTTAGGACTTAAGGCCATCAAGGCAAACTGTGTATTAGATAAATCCGCCCACTCGCCTGGATCACCATAACCAAATCCTCCATATAACCAATTGTCTGGATCAATACTTCCCCAAAGACAGTTCACATCCCATTGAGATCTCACTAACCAGTTTCTCGCATTGACTATAATCTCATTGTACTGCGCATTCTCCGTAGCAAATAGAGCTAATACTGCTAAGGCTGTTTCATAAGTTGGAGTGCCAGCACTGTAAATTGAGCTATCTTCCTGGACATTTGAAAGAATATATCTAATGGCTTTCTCAACGGGTTCGGACTCTTCTTCCCTATACCCGTAATTCAGAAAAGCCAATGCCGCCAGGGCGGTTGTTCCCACATTGTCCGACCAAGAACCATCCGTATCCTGTTGATATTCAAGCCATTTTAAACCTCCCCTAATATCGTCATAACGTAACTCATCCCACTCATCCCAGCCGCAAGAAAGAGCACCGCTGTGGACATACTCATATCTAAATATACTCTCCCCTTCGAAGTTACTCTGCGCAAGGTTATCTGCCGACCACACAGCACTAAGTCCGAAGAATAGATTCTCAACGGTATCGTCGTGGTAAAGTGATGTTTCATAACAAGGCAGGCCTATATTCACCCTAATGTTTGGATATCCATAGGTTAGATCCAGGAGTGTTTCCGTCATCTCAGTCACCTTAAGCATAAAACTGTCAGGGCCACTATACCCATAGTCATATTCCATCGGGGTTATCTGAGCAATTGGGAAATCTGATAATGTCATAACAAGGGAGGCATAACTGTCTTCATCCCACCACCATAAAGAGGAACTTCCCCATTTTGGGGTTACTACTGAGAGCACGTTCTTATGATACCATTGTTGGTTTATGTCGTCTAATAGCGTCAAAAATGATATATATACTGAAGGATTATGATTGATCGATGGGATTGGTTCCAGATCGAGTTGAACTCCATCAAAATGGTAGGAATCGATTAAATCGATGCAAATATCTCTTACAGAATCTCTAATAGTTGAATTGGTAATATCCACAAGTCCACCTTCTAATCCTCCATTGCTTTCATCACCATCTCCTACCGTGGCAATCATAGCCAACCCATAGTTATGAGCGATTTGTATTAACCTCATGAGGTTATCATAATTTGCAGGGTGTAAATAATCTTCAGCGTCGTCAAATATGCCGGTTTCGTTATCAAAATTCCCGATATCAAAGTATATATGTTGAATTCGATGAGATTGTAACTCAGTGCAAATATTTTCAAACTCATTGATATGATCAGGCCAGTAATCTTTGCTTAACCAAATTCCATTTCCCGGGTCATTGACTATTTCTGATTTTACTATGGTGAATTGATTAGTAGCTCCGAAATGACACCAGTTCCCACTGCTATTTTGAGGGGCAATTCTCCAATAATAGGTCCCCGGTGTATCCATAGGTATGTCTACTGATGTTTCATCTGAATAAAAATCTAAACCGTCTAAATATGTTGAAAAATCAGAATATTTACTCACTTGAATCCTGTAAAGCGCTGCATCCACGTCCTCCCAGGAGAAGTTTATAATGCCTTCCGAAACATCACCCAAAGGTGAATATGCCGCAGGGGGGTCAATCCAACTGCCACATGAACCTCCAGGACCTATTTCTACAGTTAACTCGTCATTGTCGCTTCTAATCTGATCATAATCCCACCACACTATTTCATAGATGGTAGCACCATTTACGTATACTCCAATGGCATCTCCTCCAACCCAGTGATTCTCATCATAAGCAATTAGTGCGACAAGGTGGGGACCTATATAGTCGGGATAGGGTCCTTCGGAACTTGTCCAGGAATAATTTGTGACCAACAACAACATAGGGCTACTATAATCAATACTATCCTTGATTGTATTATAACTTGCTCCGCCCCAATAACACTTCTGATCGTAATCAAAGTCTAACCCCAACCGATCATTAGTATAATTGCGAAGTAAACCCGGTAACTGGTTAAATCCGGTGCAGCTGATGCTAGGACCTCGTCCTGAGGTGAAATCATAACCCACATCTTGGGCTATTTCATATAGCATGGTTTCTGGCCCAAAATGTACAACACAACCGCAGTCGGTACCAAAATAGTTCTCACCACTAAAGCTTTCGAATCCCCCATCCGAGTAGTTGGCAAAGTTTGGTTCATTCCCAGTATGCGAGGCAAAAGGACAAATACTCCAGTAACCTTTCTGGTCATAATAACCAAGAACACTTCCCACTGCCATTACCACACAACAGCCCAATTTGGGAAAGATATTCTCCCAATCAAATTGTCTGAAATAGGGGACATTTGATATCACATGAGGGGGACTCTTGATAGAACCATAGTTTTTCTGTAGAACTTCCTGCATACTCATTGATTCAATGTTGGACCAGGATTTATCTAAGTTTTGAAGATAGCATGAGTCCAGAGTCGTATAATTAAATCTGAAGTCCCCGATATCATTGTTAGTTAGCTCTACGTCGGGATTGTCCACACTAATTAATGTGTGCTTGTCAGAATTTGCATCTGCAACATAAGTTCTGATTGGTCCAAAGTAGTAAAATTCAAGCTTAGAAGGAACAACTCCTTTCCTTTCTAGATAAATCTGCTCAATGTCATATTTCATAACATAACTCTCCGGTAAACCTTTCCTATATTCCAATACGGGCTTATGATTCCTGGAAGCAGAGGTATAAATTGAAATAAAATCATGAGGACGCGTTGACATCTTAAGATGGTAATCTGTCATCTGGCGATAATGTCGCAGCTCATCTTGCCTCTTTGATTTATCTCCAATATATTCATCTATATTCCGAATTGAATCAACATATGCAAACAAGATTCGCCTATGGTCATAGATAGAATCTAAAAGCGCCCCTTTTTGACTTAACCACCGGTTGTTCTTTGCGAAAATATATACATCACAAGAGCGTTCTCCATCTACATCAAAATATGTTACAGTATCGTACAATTGTTTGGCCCCATAAACAGAACGACATAGAATTTCAGCGGCTTTTCTTGTTTCCTCTCGGGGCAAGATGTTAGGTTCACTTATCCTCTCCATCGAATGTAGAATACCCATTGGTGTAAATACCATAATACAAGATAGCAAAATAACTATCTTGAACGCACTTCTATGCTCGCTTCTCATTTTCCCCCCTTGTTTAAGAGAAGACGCATAAATCACCACATATCAGTGAATTTCTTGAGCTCGATGGAATTTTTAAGCAAAAAGGCACAACTGTACCCACCGCCCTTAAATGGGTGCTCGGTTGTGCCTTCGGCTTACAGGCCCTACATCCTGCACAGCAAACCCACCCCCACTGATGGTGTGAGTCTTGATCAATTGTCTACTGCCCGGGTAGTTTCCACACTTTGGCTCCTCATCAAATCACTTGATCACCTGGAGACTCAGTGTATTGTACCGAAAACAAAAAAACCGACCTGCCTCAGATTGGCCCTTCGGCAGCCCGGCTGTCATATATCCAAGTTCCGGATATGACCCGTAGCTTTGTGTCCCCCAATCACTTGGGGTTTACCTTTATCAGAACCTTCAAAGGACCACGAAATCGTTGAAGAAAAATAATCTATTCTGCAGTTAATATAGTGGATCAATCTCCTTTTGTCAACACTTTTTTGTGGAAAATTGATAAAAAGTTCATAAGGTTATCACCTTGCGGAAGTTCGCTCAGGAGGTCATTGAGGATTATAGGTGAAGTTTTTTTGGACAGGTTCCCCAATCACCTATAGCGGGACTTTTTGACAGGGTTCACAGGATATCCAGATCATCCTGTTTATCTTGTCTAAAAAAGGTAAAGTCACCGTCTGGGGTTAAAGGGGCCACCTATGCCGGATTTCGAGAAGCTGGGAGGTAATTCGATAAGGTATTTCCTTACCCGATGAAGTTACCTTCTTTCCCCAGTTCGCCATATGCTCTGAATGGAATCTCGCATCACAACGATCATCCCTTCCCATTCTTGGGCTTTGAACTGGCTGATTGCTTGCATTGATGTTCATGCTCAGTGTTAAATAGGTACAATCTCTTCTTCAGCAAGAGCCGCAGCATACTCCAGGCAGGCCAAAATGTCCTCTCTGCTCAGTGAAGGATATTCCTGGAGGAGATCATCAATTGTGTCTCCATTGGCCAGCATGTGAACAATCTGATGAACAGGAATACGGGTACCTTTAATACATGCTTGACCGTGACAAATTTTCGGATCTATGGAGATGCGTTCATACATATTGTATCTCCCAGAAAATAAGAGATAGGGGTAAAATTGAAGAAGTACGAATCCGAATGGCTATATTCTGCAGGACAAAAGGATCTGATTCTATCAGAATTGATAATATCGGATCACATTCCTTTTGTCAACGCTTTTCTCTTTTCTTACACTTATCTCTGTGTTCTGCCAGGGGAATTGAGATGGTTGTCATCTTCTACCCCTTTAGACAACTCCCGATGGTTCGAGTTCTTAGAAATTCCGAAACGTTGTCTTATGAAGCAGGCAACTACCCCCCTACCTATCCAGAAAGCCGAAGAAATGTCTGAGGCAGAAGGCCAGGTTGGCTACCAGATCTGGTTTGCTATTGATGATCATAATACCCTTCCCCAGGGAGAAGATCCCCTCCCTGAGCTTTTCCATTTCCACTGTTCCTTTACCCCTTTTCTCCAGCTCCCATTTGAAGAGCTTATTGATCTTGTCCTCCAGCCTAAGATGGGTATCGGTGAGGAATATGGCCAGGTTTGGCCTTAGCTCTTGGGTGCGCGAGAGGAATTCCCCCACCATCTCCTGATAGATGTTCTTCGGGGGGGATGATTTCACCTCCACGTAGACGATTCTCCCCTCAACTTGGGCGATCACATCATAATCCCCACCCTGTTCGGTCTCCAAAAGCCTTATCCCCCAGGAGGCTGGTGAAGCAAACTCCCTCTGGAAGACCTGAGCAACGAACCACTCTAAGGTTCCCCCAAAGTTATCCACCACAGGAAGAAGGCCATATACCCCCTTTCCTTTCTCCTCAATGATGCCCGCCGCGAGGAGAAACCCTAAGTAGGTTGATACCGCCTCTATGGAGCAGTAATGGGTAAGATCATCTTTACGGAAACCATTGGCCAACTTAACAATATCCCTGAGGAGGAGCCGAAAGGAATATCTTTTCATATGTTCATAGAACTTTTCCACCTCCCCCTCGGCTTGAGGGTAGATGAGCCCAGCCTGGGGGCAACTGGAGGCCAACCTAAAGCCTCTCTTCTTCAGGGCCACCTCCGGAGGGGCTCCTCCTAAGGAGAGGTGAGCCCATATCCTCTTTATCTCCCTCTTTAACTCCTCGATATCTTCCTTTAATCTCTCCATACCATTCCGTGAACTTAGCTCATCAAGCTCTTCATCAGGGCTACCGCCCCTCTAGTGTTCCACCCTCCTCCTTGCCAAAGGCATACCTCGGCAAGCAACCTCCTACCTTTCGGAATTTCTGAGAGATACCCCAAGGTTATCATAAGATAAACATTTTTTCTCCCCCTGTCGAGGATTTTCTGTTGACAGGTCTACCTTCATCTGTTAGATTTTAGCCTATCATGAAATCGGTATATCTGGGTATAGATATAGGTTCGGTCTCGGTTAATACAGTCCTTCTGGACGAGGATGGAGAAGTCCTCTGGGAGGACTACACCAGACACCATGGCCAGCTCTTAGCCACCGCCCTTAGTGTCTTAGAGGTTCTCCCCGATTCTCCAATGGGGGCAGGGATTACTGGTGGTGGAGGAAAGCCCTTAAGCGAACTCTTAGAGGGCCTTTTTGTCAACGAGGTTGTGGCCTTGGCCAAGGCGATGGGTAGATACCATCCTCAGATCCGCACGGTCATCGAGATGGGCGGCGAGGACTCCAAGTTTATCCTCCTCAGATATGACCGGAGGATAAAGGAATCCATCATAGAGGATTTTGCCATGAATACCCTCTGCGCTGCGGGAACCGGTTCCTTCTTAGATCAACAGGCCAAGAGGCTGGGGTTATCCATAGAGAAGGAGTTTTCTCAACTGGCCCTCAAGTCTAAAAATCCACCGCGGATAGCTGGCCGCTGTTCGGTCTTCGCCAAATCGGATATGATCCACCTCCAGCAGATAGGGACCCCTGATTATGATATCGTGGCCGGCCTCTGTTTGGCTGTAGCCAGGAATTTTAAGAGCAACATAGCTAAAGGAAAGAGGTTTACCAAACCGATATCATTCCAAGGTGGAGTGGCTGCCAACTTAGGAATGGTGCGGGCCTTCGAAAGGGTTTTGGAGCTTAAGGAAGGGGAACTGTTCATCCCTGATCATTTCGCCTCCTTGGGGGCCATCGGAGCCGGGCTGATAGCCAGGGAGAAAGGGGCCGGATTTGTTGGGTTGGGGGAACTACGTGCTCATCTACAGGGGAGGCCTAAATTAAAGAAGGGGTTGGAGAAGTTGAGGTATAACCCAGCAGGGAAAAGGTATGCAGAGACCGTGGCCACCCCTCCTCAGGAACCAACCGAGGCTTACTTGGGGATAGATGTGGGTTCACTTTCCACCAACCTGGCGGTGATCGATAGAGAGAAGAGGGTTTTGGCCCGCCGGTATCTCCCCACCGCTGGACGGCCCATAGAAGCAGTGAAGAGAGGCCTTTCTGAGATTGGGGAGGAGATAGGGGGTAAGGTAAGGATAGCGGGGGTAGGTACTACTGGCTCGGGGAGATATCTGATTGGTGACTTCGTTGGTGCAGATGTGGTGCGTAATGAGATCACCTCTCAAGCGAGGGCAGCGGTGGAGATTGATCCCCAGGTGGATACCATCTTCGAGATTGGGGGACAGGATTCAAAGTATATCAGCCTGAAGAATGGGGCGGTAGTTGACTTCGAGATGAACAAGGTATGTGCTGCAGGCACCGGCTCCTTCTTGGAGGAACAAGCCCAGAGGCTTGACTTTAACATCGTGGAGGAGTTCGGGGAGAAGGCCCTCAGGGCCCAATCCCCCGCCAACTTAGGGGAGAGATGCACTGTTTTTATCGAATCTGACCTCGTGGCCCATCAGTCGGCTGGAGCCAAGAAGGAGGATCTGGTAGCCGGCTTGGCTTACTCCATTGTCTATAACTATCTTAACCGGGTGGTCGCTGGAAAGAGGGTGGGGGAGAGGATCTTCTTCCAAGGAGGGGTGGCTTGGAATAAGGGGGTGGTGGCGGCCTTTGAGAAGGTGACCGGAAAGCCCATTATCGTTCCTCCCCATCATGATGTCACCGGTGCCATCGGGGCAGCCATCCTGGCCATGGAGGAGAAGGGGGAGGGGGAGAGCAGGTTTAAAGGGTTCGACTTGAGCAAACGAAGCTATGAACTCTCCTCATTCGAATGCAAGGGGTGTCCAAATCGTTGTGAGATCAAAGTGGTGAAATTAGAGGGCGAAGATCCCCTCTACTATGGGGGGCGCTGCGAGAAGTATGAGGTAAAGAGGGAGTGGAAGGAATACAACTTACCTGACCTTTTTGCCCTTCGCCAGGAGGCCCTATTGGAGGCCTACACTCAGGTCCCAAAGGGTGATGGCCCGAAGGTGGGTCTGCCCTATGCTCTTCACTTTCATGAGCTGCTTCCCTTTTGGGCTACCTTCTTTGCTAAATTAGGTTTCCAGGTTGTCCTCTCCGATCCAACGAACAAAGGGATAATCAACGAAGGGCTGGAGGCGGTTACCGCAGAGACTTGCTTCCCCATCAAAGTCACCCACGGCCATATCCTTGACCTTTTGAAGAAGGGAGTTGACTACATTTTCTTGCCCAGCATAATCGACATGCCCTCAAAACAGGGTTTAAAGCAGAGCTACAACTGCCCTTATGTCCAGGCCATTCCCTATATTATCCGTTCGGCCATAGACTTCTCCCCCTATCCATCCAAGCTGCTCTCTCCCCCCTTCCATTTCCACTGGGAGAGGAAGTATAGGGAGAGGGAACTTGTCAGGTTTGGGAGGCAGTTGGGTAGGTCCCCCCGCGAGCTTAGGGAGGCGATGGCGGAGGCCGAGGCAGCTCAGGAGAGGTTTTATGACAAGCTTCTCTCCTTAGGCCGCCAGGCCTTGGAGGAGCTATCTGAGGGGGGGAAGGCCGTGGTCATCGTTAGCCGTCCCTACAACGGCTGTGACTCCGGGGTTAACCTTGATCTCCCCAAGAAGCTTAGGAGGTTAGGGGTTTTACCCATACCGATGGATCTCCTCCCCCTGGAGTCGGTGGATCTATCAAATGGATACTCGGATATGTACTGGAGGTATGGCCAAAGGATAATGAGTGCTGCCAAGCTCATCTCACAGGATAGCAGGCTATTTGCCCTTTATTTGACAAACTTCGGTTGTGGGGCAGACTCATTCATTACTCATTTCTTCCGGGAAGAGATGAGGGGTAAACCCTATCTTCTCATCGAAATAGACGAACATTCTGCAGATGCTGGGGTGATTACCAGGTGTGAAGCCTTCTTAGATAGCTTAAAATCTTATAGGGCTGAACCTAAAAGGATTAAGGCTTTCCCCCAAATCGTTTCCACCAATGGGAGAGGGCGCACCCTGTACATCCCCTATATGTGTGATCACGCCCATGTCCTCAAAGCTGGCCTCCGCTCCTGTGGGATCAGGGCGGAGGTGATGCCCCCCCCTGATGAGGAGTCCCTCCGGCTGGGGAGGAAATACACCTCGGGAAGGGAGTGTTTCCCCTGTATCCTGACCACTGGCGAACTGGTGAGGATGATCAGATCCCCGGGCTTTGATCCCAAGAAAACGGCCTTCTTTATGCCCAAGGCGGAAGGGCCTTGCCGATTTGGGCAATATAATCGTCTCCACAGGGTGATTCTCAACGAGTGTGGCTATGAGGATGTTCCCCTTGTCTCACCCGATTCCGAGACCTCCTACAATGATTTCGGCGGTGTGGATGCAGGTTTTCGCTACCGCACTTGGGAGGGGATGTTGGCTGTTGACCTCTTACAAAAGTTCCTCCACCACCTCCGTCCCTATGAGCAGGAGAAGGGGAGCACGGAGTCGGTCTACTTCCAATCTCTCCAGGATGTTTGTCGGACTGTGGAGGCTAAGGGAAGCATAGGAGAGGCCCTGCGCAGATGTCTCAGGGAGTTTGGGGCCATCAAAACCACTAAGGACGGGGACAGACCAATTATCGGGGTAGTGGGGGAGATATATATAAGATCAAACCCCTTCTCCAACAACAACATAATTAAGAGGATAGAATCGTTGGGGGGGGAGGCCCGGTTAGCCCCCTTCTGTGAGTGGATCTTCTATACCAACTTTATGTTCAAATATAGGGCAAAGGCGAGAGGGAGGTATTTAAGCTATCTGAAGGGCTACCTGCAGGATATGATTCAGAGATGGTGCGAGAGAAAGATCTATAAGCCGGCCGGTGAGCTGTTAAGGGATGGAGAGGAACCTACTACCGAGGAGATAATTGGGTTGGCAAGTCCCTATTTCCATTACAGCTTCGGGGGGGAGGCTATCCTCACCGTAGGGAAAGCTATAGATTTTGTGCGCAAAGGGGCCTCGGGGATAGTGAATGCTATGCCCTTTACCTGTATGCCGGGGACCATCGTGAGCTCTGTATCCAAAAAGCTGCGGGAAGACTTGCAGGGCTTACCTTGGATAGATATGGCCTATGATGGCTTAGAGGAGGCCACTGCCCAGACAAGGCTGGAGGCCTTCATTCACCAGGCAAAAGGGTTTAAAAGAAGCCGGGAAAAGAGTTGACCCTCAGCGATCGGATAGAGGAGTGCATTGAGCTCGGCCATAGGCTTCACTATGAACTTGGCTTGGCCAAGAGGGAGGCCCAGGGCTATGATCTCCTTAGATACCTGAAGAGGGCTGAGGCGGAAGTCATGGACCTCCTGCACAACCTCTCCCAGGCCCAGTCCGATCTTCCCTAAGGGGGGTAGCTTACGCTCCTGCGGGGGTCATCCCTGGGGTTTCCGGGGTGTGACGATGTAGGTTTCCTCCTCAGGAGCAAGTCTTCCCCCAGGAAGGCAACCAAAAGCCTCCACAAGGGGCAAAACCCCAACCTTTCCAGCCACTTATCACTAAGTTCCTCTTCGGATAACTCCCTGCAAGAGGTTTTCCCAAGGGGCCTCCCCTTGAGGAAAAAAGGCTTGCCAAAATCCAATCAGGTATTTATCTTTAATTTGAGATGTTCGGTAATGTCTTAACAAAGATCTTCGGCTCCAAGCAGGAGAGGGATGTAAAGAAGATACTCCCTTTGGTGGAGGAGATAAACTCCATCTATGATGGGTTGAAAAAGCTCTCCGATGCGGAGCTATCCGGTAAGACCGCCGAGTTCAAGGAGAGGCTTGCCGAGGGTGAGACCTTGGATGACCTTCTTCCAGAGGCATTTGCGGTGGTTAAGGAGACCTGTCGGAGACTTTTGGGGAAGCGTTGGGATGTCTCTGGTATCGAGATCGAATGGGATATGGTTCCCTTCGATGTGCAGCTCATCGGGGCGGTTGTCCTCCATCAGGGGAAGATCGCTGAGATGGCTACAGGGGAGGGGAAGACCCTGGTGGCCACTATGCCCATCTACCTTAATGCCCTTACGGGCAAAGGGGTGCACTTAGTTACTGTAAACGACTACCTGGCCCGCAGGGACGCTCAATGGATGGGGAAGATCTATGAGTTCCTGGGCCTTTCTGTGGGATGTATCCAGAATCAGATGGACTCTGAGGAGAGGAAGGCGCAGTATAATTGTGATATAACCTATGGCACGAACAATGAGTTCGGCTTTGACTACCTAAGGGACAATATGGCCATTAGGTTAGAGGACAGGGTGCAGCGGGGCCATTACTATGCCATCGTTGATGAAGTGGACTCCGTGCTCATCGATGAGGCCAGAACCCCTCTAATCATCTCCGGTCCTGTCTCTGTCTCCACCCATAGATATGATGAGCTCCATCCCCAGGTGAGGGAGTTGGTGCGTAAGCAGACTGCCTTGGTAAACAGGATGGTGGCTGAGGGGGAGGAGCTCCTCAGACAGGGGAAGGATTATGAGGCTGGGATTAAACTCCTTGCTGCCAGCAGGGGAGCGCCGAAGAACAAGAGGTTAATGAAGCTACAGAAAGAGCAGGGGGTGAAGAAACTCATCTCCCGGGTGGAGAACGATTATCTCAGGGATAAAAGGATGGGGGAGATAGACGAACAGCTTTACTACAGCATAGACGAAAGGGAAAACAGCATTAACCTGATGGAGAAGGGAATACAGCTTTTGACCCCCAAGCAGAGGGAACTCTTTGTCCTTCCCGATTTGAGCGTGGAGATCCACCGTATCGATTCTGATGGATCCCTCTCCAAAACCGAAAAGGAGAGGCAAAAGGATAGGCTTTATAGGGAATATGCGGAGAGGAGTGAGAGCATCCACAACATCCAGCAATTGCTTAAAGCTTACTCCCTTTTCGAGAAGGATGTGGATTATGTGGTGCAAGAGGGCAAGGTGCTCATAGTCGATGAGTTCACCGGACGGCTCCTTCCGGGGAG
The DNA here is from genome assembly GCA_029932675.1 of bacterium. Taxonomy (GTDB): domain Bacteria; phylum SM23-81; class DAOVCL01; order DAOVCL01; family DAOVCL01; genus DAOVCL01. The sequence continues at coordinate 25,999 of JAOZPP010000023.1, read as the reverse complement.
GAGATATTCTGATGGACTTCATCAGGCATTGGAGGCCAAGGAGGGGGTAAGGATTGAGAGGGAGACCCAGACCCTGGCCACAATCACCCTCCAGAACTACTTCCGGCTCTATGAGAAACTTGCCGGAATGACTGGTACTGCAGAGACCGAGGCCAGTGAATTCTGGGAGATATATAAGCTCGACGTGGTGGTCATCCCCACCAATGAACCAGTGCGCCGGATAGACTACGACGATGTGATCTTCCGCACGAAGAGGGAGAAGTATAATGCTATCATCGAGGAGGTGGCCAAGCTCCATGAGCAGGGCCATCCGGTGCTTGTGGGAACCGTCTCCGTGGAGGTCTCCGAGACCCTTTCCCGTATGCTTCGCCACCGGGGCATACCCCACTCTGTGCTCAACGCCAAACACCATCAGAGAGAGGCGGAGATAGTGGCCTTGGCCGGCCAAAAGGGGGCGGTGACCATCGCCACCAATATGGCCGGTAGGGGAACGGATATAAAGCTGGGGCCGGGGGTGGTCAGACATCCTGGCTGTCGGCTTGTTGCCCCACCGGAGGAGGGGGAACTTTGCCCTCATTATGAAGAACTCAAATGCTGGGAGGATGTCCCTTGTGGCCTAAGGATAATCGGCACAGAGAGACATGAAGCCCGCAGGATCGACCGCCAGCTTCGGGGAAGAAGTGGCCGTCAAGGTGACCCAGGCTCCTCCCGCTTTTACCTTTCCTTAGAGGATGACCTGATGAGGCTATTCGGTTCAGAGCGGATAGCAGCGGTGATGGATAGGTTAGGGGTGAAGGAGGGGGAGGTAATTAGACATCCAATGGTCACCAGGGCCATTGAGAGGGCACAGAAGAGGGTTGAGGCTCAGAACTTCTCCATCAGGAAGCACCTCTTGGAGTATGATGATGTAATGAACCGCCAGAGGGAGGTCATCTACGATCGGAGGCTTCATGCCTTGGAAGGGGAAGATCTCCACCAGGATATAGAGGAGATGATCGATGAAGTGATCGAGGGGAAGATCTCCTCTTATGTGGATCCCAAGCTCTATCCAGAGGAGTGGGATCTGGAAGGGTTGAAGGAAGAGTTGAGGAGGCTTTTCCTGGTGGAGGTAGACTTTGGCCAGATGGGGGGGAAGAAGGGGGATGATCAGAAGCTGAAGGAACTGGTAAGGGATGCAGTTATGCTCGCTCTCCAGCGAAGGGAAGCTGAGTTGGGGGCCGAACAGCTCAGGGAACTGGAGAGGTTGGCTACCCTTCAGGTGATCGATGAGCGGTGGAAAGAGCACCTCTATGAGCTTGACCAATTAAAGGAAGGGATAGGCTTGCGGGCCTACGGACAGAAGGACCCCTTGATAGAATATAAGCGGGAGGCCTTTGATATGTTCTTAGAGCTTCTCGACCGCATAAACCAGGAGGTGCTTGAAGTCATATTCAAAGCTCAGCTCAGGCCCCTGGTTGCCCCCCGGGAGCCTGAACGGATAAAAGAGGTGCATCCGCGAGCCCAGGTCTTTGCCTCTCCAGCCCCCGATGCCCCTGCTCCGATAAGGGTGAAGAAGAAGGTAGGGAGAAACGACCCCTGCCCCTGTGGATCGGGGAAGAAGTATAAGAACTGTTGTGGAAGACTTGTTTGATCTTCCCTAATCCTCTTTCAAAGTAAATCCCTCCTGACAAAGAACTTAGCCTCGATGTTGTCTGGCGGGCTCATTCCGCTCGGCTAAAGTTCCCTCTGTCCACCTTCCTCAATTCTCGAACCGGGCATAATCCTCACCCATCGAGGGGAAGGAGACTCCCTTCAAGGTGGGGATTCCTATTCATCCCGCCAATCCTGTCTAAAGGGCAACCTGAAAAAACCGTTTGACAACCCCAGGGAGATTTTGTAACTTTAAGGTGAAACCTAACCTTTAATGGCTCGTATCTTTTAATAGGGCGAAGTGAGGGAGCGATTTTGAAGTTCTCATATCGGGAAGAGGGAGCGGTGACCATTTTAGGCCCCCAGGGGAAGATAATGGGAGGAGCGGATGCTAGCCTTCTCCACCAGAGGCTATATGAGCTCATCGATAAGGGGAGGAAGAAGGTAGTGATCGACCTTTCAGGAGTAGATTGGATGAACAGCTCGGGCTTGGGTATATTGATCGGCAGTTTGATCAGCTTGCGGAATAATGGGGGCGATCTGAGATTGGCCTGCCTAAACGAGAGGATAAGGAACCTCCTCCAGGTCACGAAACTTGACTCCATCTTCGATGTCCACGAAACGGTAGAGGGAGCAATAGAGAGTTTCATCTAAGCTAAATTAGGTTAAACCTCTTTGTAAGGTAGGTCTAAGGCCTACCTTTTTTGGTATATCCCCCTGGACAGGGATGTCTCCGGTCTCCATATCACCTGAGGAGGAGGTAGATGGATTTGGTCCAAAAAGGAAATAGGGATGGTTTTCACCAGGGGACCCAACTGCAACCATCCCACCTTTGGCTTCTCATCAAAGCAAGCAAACAACTTAATTCCACCTTGGACTTCGAGGAGCTGCTTTCCCTTACGGTGAGTTTAACCAAGGAATTGATGGAAGTTGAGGCCTGTTCGCTTCTCCTTCTGGATAAAAGGGGAGAAGAGCTCTCCTTCCACATCCATTTCAACCAGAGGGTGAGGGAGAAGGAAACGGTTAGGTTGAGATGGGGTGAGGGGATAGCTGGTTGGGTGGCCAGGGAAGGAAAGGGGAGGATAATCAACCACCCAGAAGAGGACCCTTTCTTCCTCCCAGAGAAGGAGGGAAAGCTCTCCCATCCGGTTCTCTTTGTCCCTTTGTGGGGGAGGGAAGGGGTGATAGGGGTCTTAGAGGCTATCCGCCCTCTTGGCGATCGATCGTTTACCGAGGAAAACTTAGCCCTCTTTTCTGCCTTTGCTGAGCAAGTGGGGATAGCTGTCGAGAATTCCCGTCTCTATAATCAGGCGAGGAGGGAGGTGCTGGAGAAATCTACCCTCTATGAGATCGGGAAGAAGATTAGCTCCTCATTGGATTTGAATGAGGTGTTAGATTCGATAATCGATTCCTTACGAAAGGTGGTGGATTATGATGCCGCCGGCATCTACCTCATCGATCCAGTGGACCAACACATCAAGAGGGAGACAACCAGGGGTTACCCTCCGGCTATGGAGGCCAAGGTGAGGTTGAAGGTCGGTGAGGGGGTTATGGGGTGGGTGGCAAAGACTGGGAAAGGGGAGATCGTCCCCGATGTCTCTCAGGATTCCCGCTACGTAATGGCCAAGGAGGATACCAAATCAGAGATCGCTGCTCCCCTAATTAGTGAGGGAAAGGTTATCGGGGTCTTTAACTTAGAGAGCGAAAAGCTAAATGCCTATGATGAGGACGACCTCCTTCTGCTCACCACCTTTGCCAGTCAAGCGGCGGTGGCGGTAGAAAATGCCCTCCTCCATGAGGAGGTAACCAAGAAAAGGTTGTTGGATAAGGACCTGGCCTTGGCCCGCCAGATTCAACGCACCTTCTTGCCGAAATTCCGCCCGCGCATACCTGGTTTTGATATCTCTGGGATAAACCTTCCCTCTCAAGAGGTGGGGGGAGACTATTACGATTTTATCCGCATAACGGACGAGCAGTGGGGGTTAGTTGTGGGGGATGTCTCCGGGAAGGGGATTTCTGCCTCCCTAATAATGGCCAGCTTCCGGGCCAGCCTCATCGCGGAGATAAGGAACAACTACTCTATAGGCGAGATTTTGAAGAAGGTGAACAACCTCCTCTATGAGAGCACGGAGGAGGACAAGTTCGTCTCTGCCATCTATGGGGTTTTGGATACCGTGAAAAGGGTCTTTACCTATGCTAATGCTGGACACAATCCGCCCATTCTCCTCAAAAGGGAAGATAGGGTTGAATATTTGGATAGGGGGGGTATAGTCTTGGGTTGGCTCTACAACTCAACCTATCAGGAGGAGAGGGTGAGATTGGATTCAGGGGATATTTTGGTAATGTATACCGATGGGGTAACAGAGGCCACCAATCAGCAGGGAGAGGAGTTTGGGATGGAGAGGTTGTTGGATGTTATTAAGGGAAATCTTGATCTCACGGCGAGAGCTCTCCGGGTAAAGATAGTCGAGGAGGTGAGGAGGTTTGCCCCTTCTCAGGGGGATGATCTCACCATAGTAGTGGTGAAGGTGGAATGAAGCAGGGATAGCATCGATGTAGGGGTAGGAAGAGGATTCCCAGGATTTAGCTGGTTGAGTTTGGGCTAAGGAAAGCCTTTTGGAGGGAAAATTGTTGGATGAGGAGGGAAAGCGAATAGTTTTAACCCTCCCTCGTTCACCTTCAGCAGTGAAAGAGGCGGATGAGATCACCGAGAGGGTTGCCAACCAGATGGGTTTTGATCCCAAGTCGGTTGATGAGATAGCGATTTCCACGACAGAAGCAGTGAACAACGCCATTGAGTATGGCCAGGGGAAGATCTTCCTTTCTCTCCTTCCCTCTAAGGACAGATTGATAATAGAAGTTTGGGATGAGGGTCCGGGTTTTAACCCTCAGAAGCTCAAGGACCCCGCGAGCCCCGAGAACATAATGAGAACCCGGGGAAGGGGGATCTTCATTATGCGCTCCCTGATGGACGAGGTGAAGATCAGATTTCGGCGGGGGACGAAAGTGACCTTAGTTAAATATATAAGGAGCTAACCGTGTCTGCCTATCAGATCCTTGCCGTTAGTGGGTTTCTGTTGGGGGGTGCGGTTCTTCTCCTCATTGGGTTGGTCATCTGGAGGGCGAGTCCTAAAAGGAGGGAAAGTGAGGTTACCGGCCTGATGCTTTGTTTTGCCGGCCTTGGTCCGCTTATGGGGGGGATAGGCCTGGTCTTAGAGCGGTTAAATCCGGGTGGGATACCGTTTTATGCCCCATTTTTCCCTAATCTCTTTTACATCTGGGAGTTTTTCTTCCCTTTCCTGCTTCTTTTTGCTTTAATCTTCCCCCAGGAGAATCCCTTCTACCTCAAGCATCTGTGGATAAAATATATCATATTTGCTCCGCACACCTTTCACTTCTTTTTTATTACTACTTTCTCCCAATGGGGGAAGTTAATACCTAACTCCCTATTGGAGGCCATCTCCGACCGATTAGGCCCCTTTTCTTCTTCCTTCAACTTTCTGACTAAATTTATTGGAATTGGTTTCTCCCTCCTATTTAAGTTCCACATTAAGTTTTTCGCTTCCATAAACCTGGTCTACTTCCTCCTCGGGGTGTGGCTTCTCTACCGTGGTTACCGGGCGATTAAGAACCCTAAGCTGAGGAAGGGGATGGGCCTGCTTGTTTATGGGATAAGATCAAGCATTGGGCTTTATGCTGCTGCCTATATACTACCTGTTCTTCTCCCCCTACATATTCCCAGTGATCTCAAGCTCTTCTTAGCCCTTCTCGCTGTGGTGGTGGGAAGTGGATCTGTTGCTTGGGCGGTTACCAAACACCAGTTTTTGGATGTAGAGGCCATTGTCAGGCAGAGCTTAGTCTACTCCTTCACCATTGGATTTTTTATCTTCACCTATCTTCTGATCGTTAGGCGGTTAAGTCGGGTTCTTTCCCTTTCCTTGGGGAGGGATCTCCCCCTCTTCGATGTGGCCTTCATCGTTATGGCCATCCTCATCTTCCGTCCCCTTATGGGAAGGGTGGAAAGGGTAATGGAAAAGGTCAGCTCCCAGGAGAGGGGAGATTACCTCACCCTTCTCAAGGGGCTGAGCAGTGAGATCGTCTCCCTGATGGATTTTGAAGGCCTGTGGAGGAGGTTAGAGGATACGCTGAAGAATGGACTAAACGTTCAAGGGATCTTCCTGGTAATGAAGGGGAGGGAGGGATTTTTGATCAATTGGGGGAGGGGGAAGACCAGGATTGATCTCGATGAGGAGAAGATGAGGGGGTTGGCGGAAAGGGGAGGGCCTCTCTTGGCCGAGGAGTTTATGGATAATCTGCCTCAAAGGGGGGCATTCCAGCCGGACTTTAAGCCCTATCTCCTCTTTCCCCTTTTAAGAGGTGAGGAGTTCATAGGGTTTTTGGGCCTGGGGGAGAAGGTCAAGGGATTCCGGTATATTTATGATGAGATCACTTTGCTTAGCTTCCTCTCCAACCAGCTCGCTGTGGCCTTAGTGAATTCCCAGCTTTATGAAGAGTCTTTAGAAAAGAGGAGGTTAGAGGATGAGCTGAACTTGGCCCGCCAAATCCAGGAGTCTCTCCTTCCCTCATCCCCACCTTCCCTCCCTGGCTTGGAGATATGCGTGGAGTCCAGGCCTTGTAGACAGGTGGGAGGCGATTACTTCGATTTTCTCACTACTAAACGGGGAGAACTGGGGATTGCCATAGGTGATGTGTCGGGAAAGGGGATGCCCGCTGCCCTGTTGATGTCCTCGCTCCAGGCTTCCTTGCGGGCTGAGGTGGAGAACGGCCATCCCATCGAGGATACAATGCGACTGGTTAACTCCCTCCTCTTCAAAAGCACCACCCCGGAGAAGTTTGTCACCCTCTTCTATGGGGAACTAAACCCTATCCAAAAGACCCTCTCCTACTGCAATGCCGGTCACAACCATCCGCTCTTAGTCCATTCCAGCGGTCGGGTGGAGAGGTTAGAGAGGGGGGGGACTATCTTAGGAGCCTTTCCTGACGCTCAATATGAGGTTGGTAGAGCTCAACTCTCTATAGGTGATCTTCTCATCCTCTATACCGATGGGGTGACGGAGGCCCTGAACCAAGGTGAGGAGGAATATGGCGAAGGGAGGTTGCTCAGTTCGGTAGTGGGAAACAGGGAATTACCTCCTCAAGAGATAAAGGAGAGAATCCTTAGTGGGGTAAGGGGATTTAGCGACTTCGCTCCTCCCTTTGATGACTTAACCATTATGGTCTTAAAGATCAGTGAAATGATGATTACTAAAGGTTGATATGAATTTAGATCTTGCCCCGAGGCTGTCTTTTTTTCATCCCTATTCTGTTATCAATTAGCATTTATGAAGTTTGGCCCCATGTGCTTCCAGGTGTTTTCCACATTCGCCTAATTTGTCAAATGTCAAGGGCTGACCCTTATCTCCCCCTTATCTCCCCAGGATCTGAAAGATCCCCTCTTTCCCCCTCCTTAAAAAACATTTCGAAATCTCTCAGAGGTTCAGGTAACAGTTTACCACGAAATCTCACGGACACTTTTCCCCTTCCATCAAGGCAGGAACCTTGAGGGATGGAAAATGGAAATTTAGCCTGTGCGGTCAAACATCCTTACCTGACTGCTTTCCCACCGAGCCGTCAGAACCCCGATTCTGCCCCAGTCAGTAGTTTCTTCTATTCTTAATTCTTCATTTTACATTGGTACTGATCCCTGAGCCCGTGAACTGTTACCAAAAGGTCAAGGAAGCATAAATCTCATTCACCTCGTACTTTCCGTTCATCCCGTACATTTTATACTCTTGACCTCTACAAGAACATCTGTAGATTTCTAAGAAGTTCCCGAAAATGTGAAGTGTCAGTTTACCACCCTCCACTATCCACTCAAACCGCATTGTAGTCCGAATTGTTTATTAAGCAATATAAAGTGAGGTGGCAGAACCCCGATTCTTCCACCCTCCTCCTTTGCCGTCCAGGTGAGGGCACCTGACGGCTCAGCCACTGGTCGCTTAAAGCATCTGAGTGGGATCTTTTGAATAATCCGGGTTAGGTCTATCAAATGAGGATACCATAAAGGGAAAGCCACTGGAATCCTCCGGTGGTTTCCCTCTTTTCAAATCCCCTCAGATGTGTTAAATTCCAAACTTGGCTGCTTTTGATGAGGCTTTTCTGACGGGATAACAGGATTTACATGATTTTTATCCCGTTCATCCTGTCAATCCTGTCCAAAAAATGGGAATTTATATATTCAAGCTGACAGCCAACCGCATTTTCCAATTTCCGCCTTTCTTCTCCCGTTTCTCCCCTCTATCTGAGCAGCCCTATCCCCGTGGCTGTAGAAGTCTTATAATTTTATGGACGTTCCTTTCCCAGATTATGAGTTAGGGAACCACGAGATTTCACAAGATTATCACAAGGTATTCAAAATAAAGAGCTTTCAAAAATTGAGTTTAACCCCCTTTTTCACCTAAAAGGTGGAAGCCTATATTCATGAAGATTTTTACATAATCTGTGAAAATCCGTTGTCCATCTGTGGTTTAGACGTATTTCGGGCTTTTGCCCTTGGAGGGGACCAAACGAAATTCTCTTGACAAAGTCCCACTATTAGATTAATTTGTAATGGAATTTTGGAGTGTGGAGTGAAACCCTAAGAAAGTTTCTTATATCCTTGGAGATTGCCCAACGGTTTATCCACTTCGGCCCTTGGAACTGAAAGGAGTATCTTATGGAGACAGCCCGAAAGCGAGCCCACATGATCGTGACCGAGGATCTGCTCCGGGCGGTCGACAAGCTGGTTGGACAGGGATAACGCAGCCAGTTCATTACCCAGGCAGCAAGGAGGGAAGACAAGCGCCTTAATCTCCTTAATGCCATGGAGGAGGGGTTGACAAGATGAAAAGTGTTCAAACAATGATAGATCTTCCGCCCGATGTTTATGCTGCCCTTTCTGCAAATGGTTATGTGGGCGAAAAACTCAAAAAAGAGTTCAAATTACATTTGGCAGCGGGGCTATTTCGGAAGAAGTTGTTGAGCTTAGGCAAGGCATCTGAGCTTGCGGGGATAGGAATCTGGGAGTTCATAGATTTCTTAGGGGATCTAGGTGTTCCTGTAATAGACTATGACGACGAGGAAATCAGCAAAGAGATTAGTGCCGCTGAGTGGTTAACAGAAGTGGCCAAGAAATGAAAGCGATAGCTGATGCCTCCTTTCTAATCGGGCTTTGTAAGATTGAAAAAGCAGACTTGTTGGGGAAGGTCTTTGAGGAGGTGCTTATTCCGCCGGAAGTTTACAATGAAGTGGTTGAGAGGGGTAAAGAACGCGTTGGAGCACGGACAGTGAGGGAGGCTGATTGCATCTCAATACAGGAACCGAAGAATAAGAGGCTGGTCTCAATGTTCCTTGCGAATCTTGGCCCTGGAGAGGCGGAAGTTCTTGTATTAGCTCAGGAACAAGAGGTTGATCTACTGCTCCTCGATGAAATAAAGGCACGGAAGTTAGCGTCCATAGGAGGGTTTAGGATAATGGGTCTATTGGGATTTCTCTTAGCCGCTAAAAACCTGGGATTTGTTTCAAAGTTAAGCCCTTTGATCACAGAACTCAGGAACAAGGGGTTTAGGATCAGCGATGAAGTTATAGACGAGATACTTCAAAAGGCGAATGAGAGATGAAAAGGGGGCGATCCCGATCCACTTCAGTTCTCCCACTTGTGCCTTGTCACTTGTGTCTGTCTCGCGTAATCAGCACCATCTTCACGAGCAACGATCCACGGCTCTGGGTTTCCCCATTTTCTTATTTTCCAGTTTCTGATTTCCGCCTTTTGTCTCCCCGTCCCTCGCCTTTCGTCTCCCGTCTCTCCTCTCTATCTGAGCAGCGCCGTCTTCTTGGGATAGAGCAAGCTTGAAATTTTATTGAGTCGCAACAGAAAAATAGGAAGTGTCCCGAATTTTCACTGTTATCAATTAGCATTTATGAAGTTTGGCCCCATGTGCTTCCAGGTGTTTTCCACATTCGCCTAATTTGTCAAATGTCAAGGGCTGATCCTTATCTCCCCATCGGAGAATTTCCCCTGTGATGTTTTATCACCTCACCCTTTACCATGAAGATAACATCCTCAGCTATATTTGTCGCCAGGTCGGCTATTCTTTCCAGGTTACGAGCAATGAGAATTAACTCCAGTGCACGGTCTATTGTGGAGGAATCACTCATTAAATAGGTGAGGAGCTCTCTGGTGATCTGATCGAGGAGGGCATCAACCTCCGAATCCATCTTGCATACCCTCCCGGCAAGGTCTGGGTCGTTCCTGGTAAAGGAGTCAAGGCTCTCCTCCAACATCTTTATCGAGTGGGTAGCCATTCTGGGAATATCAATCAATGGTTTGACCTTTGGCCTTGGTATCAAGTATAGCGCCCTTTCGGCGATGTTTACCGCATGGTCTCCGATTCTCTCTAAGTCGTTGTTTATCTTAACGATCATAATTAGGGTGCGTAGGTTTGAGGCCTCGGGCTGGTAGAGGGCCATTAAATTGATGGCATAGTCTTCAATTTCGATCTCCAGATCGTTTGCCCTGGGCTCATCCTTTTCAATTACCCACTTAGCAAGCGATTCATCTCCCTCCAATAGTGACCGCACACTTTTGGCCACCATCTCCTCTACCAGGCCCGCCTGGGCGGAGAGCTTTTCCTTGAGTTCAATAATTTTCTGGTCTAACATTATCCTTCCCCCTCTTTTATCCAAACTTTCCTGTTAGATAGTTCTCCGTTCGTTTGTCCTCTGGCGCGGTGAATATCTTTTCGGTCTTCCCAAATTCCACCAGTTCCCCCAAGAGCATAAAGGCAGTATAGTCTGAAACTCTGGCTGCCTGCTGCATATTATGGGTAACAATCACAATTGTAAACTTTTGCTTCAATTCCTCAATTAACTTCTCAATCTTTGCGGTGGAGATGGGGTCAAGTGCTGAACAGGGCTCATCAAAAAGGATGACCTCTGGTTCAATCGCTATTGCTCGGGCAATGCAGAGCCTCTGCTGCTGGCCGCCTGAGAGGTCGAAGGCGCTCTTGTGGAGACTGGCTTTAACCTCGTCCCAGATGGCTGCATCCATAAGGCTTTCTCTTACCCTATCCTCAAGTTTGGCCCCATCTTTACATCCATGAATCCTTAAACCATAAGCCACATTTTCAAAGATGGTTTTGGGAAAGGGATTCACCCTTTGAAATACCATTCCCACCCTCCTTCTCAAAAGGAAGACATCAATCGAGTCTTTATATATGTTCTCGCCATCGAGAAGGACTTCCCCTTTAACTCGGGTGCCATCCACCAGATCATTCAACCTATTGAAGCAACGGAGGAGGGTCGATTTCCCACATCCGGAAGGGCCCATTATGGCGGTAACGGCCTTCTCCGGTATGGAGATGTTTATATCCTTTAGGGCATGATTTTCCCCATACCAGAGGTTCAGTTCTTTTGTGACGATCTTAGGTTTCACCATTTTTTGGCTCTCCTCGCTCGGGTGCGCATAATGATGGCCACCAGGTTTATCCCCAGAACCAGCAGGAGGAGCACGAGGGCAGTTCCATAGGCAATGGGGACTTGATATTGGGGAGATGTCCCCTCGGTCATCAGGGCATAGATGTGATAGGGCAAGGCCATAACCTCATCAAATATGGAATGGGGGAGACCCCTCTGGTAGAATGTGGCAGCAGTGAACATAATGGGAGCTGTCTCACCCGCAGCCCGGCCTATTCCCAGGATGGTGCCAGTGAGGATGCCGGGCAAGGCTGTGGGGAGGACTACCCTTCTTACCGTCTGCCACTTGCTTGCCCCCAGGGCAAAGGATGCCTCCCTGAAGTCCTGAGGGACTGCCAGAACAGCCTCCTCACTTGCCCTTATTATCGTGGGGAGGATCAATATCCCCAGGGTGAGCGAGCCTGAGAGGATGGATACGCCAAAGCCAAAGAATTTAACAAATACCGCCAGTCCGAAGAGGCCAAAGACCACAGAGGGGACCCCGGCTAAGGCATTTATCCCCATCTTTATTACCCTGATTAGCCTCTTCCCCTTTGCATACTCGGCAAGGTAGATCGCGCTCAGCACTCCCAGGGGTAGAGCAAAGCAGATCGATCCTAACGAAAGCCCAAGGCTGCCCACAATTGCTGGAAGGATACCGCCTTTGGTCATCCCCTCTTTGGGCGGTTCAAAGAGAAACCCTATATTCAAGACCTTAAGCCCATTCAATCCAATAAAGATAAGAACCGCAAAAAGGGAGACCAGGACAAACAGAACGGAGATGCGAATAGCCAATATTCCAAGCAACTCTTTCTTTCCTCTCATTTTTCCTTAACCCATTCTGCGGCCAGACTCAGCCCCAGGGTCAGCAGAAAGAGGACGAGTCCGATAGCAAACAGAGCATGGTAGTGTAGGCTTCCCATGGGTGCTTCCCCCATCTCCGCGGCGATGGTTGCGGTCATTGGTCTTACCGGTCGGAAGAAGTGGCTGGGGATGACCGCTGAACCTCCGGCAACCATTAAGACAGTCATCGTCTCACCAATTGCCCTGCCAACTCCCAAAATGGCGGAGGTGAAGATACCCGATTTGGCCGCCGGGAGGACTGTCTTTGTTATGGTCTCCCACCTGGTCGCCCCCAGGGCGAAAGATGCCTCCCTCAGGTTCCTGGGAACCGAGGATATGGCATCCTCAGCGATACTGGTTACGGTGGGAAGGGCCATAATTCCCAGAATGATCGAGGCCGTTCCCCCGGTTAGCCCTGTAGGGAGGTGACCGATTCTTTGGATAAGGGGGGCCAAGAATACCAGACCAAAGAATCCATACACTACCGAAGGGATACCGGCAAGCATCTCTATAAAAGGCTTGGTTATATCCCTTATACAGGGACGGGCAATCTCTGAAAGGTATATGGCACAACCGAGTCCCAGGGGAAGGGCAACTATTATAGCCCCCAGTGTAACCATAAAGGAGCCTAAGAGCAGAGGCAAAATCCCAAACTCCGGTGGTTCATGGACAGGATACCAGTGCAGGCCAAACAGGAAGCGGAGAGGGGATATGGATTTTACCACTGGTATCCCTTCCGTAAAGAGAATGAGCATTATCCCGAAGAGAAATGCCCAGGCCAATGAGGCAATAATCGGCAGCACCCTTTCAATCAGGTTCTTTCTCATCCAAGGCTCTCCTTGTTCTCCCGAAAGAGGTAGACGGCAACATATCTGTTAGATCGGATGGCATCCTTTACTGCCTCCTCATTCTTCTCCGCCAGAATCAGCGATTTCCAGGAATAGAGGTGCCTCAGCTCGTGGAAATCTGAATTTGCCACATAATTGAATCTCTTCAGTCCGATCACATTGAAGAGATCGTCCCTATTAGCGATCTCCCAGGCATCAAAGATGTCCCGGTATTTTCTCTGATTCCTCCATAGGTGGATATGGGGCTGCGGCCCCTCGTTTGGTTTATGATGGGGATGGCAGGCAATTGCTATAGCGTTCTGAGAATGTATGCAATCTACGATCTCCTTTACAGGCAAGGTGGGATCGATCCACTCCTTTATATCTACGGCCAGTATGTGGTATTTCTTCCAATTGTTGGTCAGCTCAGCACCGGGAATCAGCAATAGGTTATACTCCTTCCAGGCTCGTGCCTTTTCTCTCCATAGGAGTTTCAGGTATTCACCAAACTCTTCCTTCTCTACATTGGGGCAGGGCTCCCCCTTTTGTTTTTCCTCTTTTAGGCTTACCCTGTCCAACACATGATCGGTTATGCTGATAACATCAAATCCCTTCTCCCCATAGAGATCAACGATCTCATTAACGGGGAGAGCTCCATCGCTCATATTGCTGTGGATATGAAAATCACAAAGAAGCCACTTATCATTCATAGGGTTCTTTTTATCACCACCACGGTTATATCGTCCTCCCATTTGGCCACCTTTCCAAACTTTTGGGCTGAATCAAATATGAGATCAAGGATCTGATCTGGATCATCTCCTCGGTGCTTCAAGGAAAGCTTCTTCAATCTTTGAATGCCAAAACGATCTCCGGCCCTATTTTCCCGTTCGATCAATCCATCGGTGTAGAGGACGAGAAGGGATCCATGATCCATGTGGGCGAAACCACGTTTGAAATCCGTTTCCGGCAGGGGGCCTATGGCTATACCCCCCACCCCAAGTTCCTGAATCCCCCCTTCTGAAAAAAGAAGCGGTGGAGGTTGACCGGCATTGATATAGAAGAGATTTCCATTCGATTCCAGCTCCCCATAGAAGAGTGAGATGAAACGGGTAGAGAGGTTACTGCGGTGGATTACTCGATTTAACTTCCGAAAGACATGCTGAATCTTCAATTCTTTTTCTATCCCCATACGCAGACCGGTGACTACATCCCTGACGAGGAGGGCAGCAGGGAGCCCATGTCCACTGGCATCACCAACGGCTACCCCGAAGCACCCATCATCAAATGGATAGTAGTCGTAAAGATCCCCTCCCACCAGTTCGGCTGGAATCTGCTTTCCTGCCACTTGGTAACCGGCGATGGGTGGTGGACTATCAGGCAATAGGCTCAGTTGTATTTGGGCCGCCTGGCGAAGATCGCTCTGAAAGCGCTCTGCAGCCAATCTATAACCTATGGCTGTTCTAACGGTGTTGAGGCAGAATTCTATCTCCTCGTGCTCCCAACCGTGGTCAAGTTCAAACACCATTAGCCAAGGTTTTTTATCTTCTTCTACTACGAAAGCAGCTAAAGCTGAATATCCCATCCCGCTTTCGACTTTTGGATCAAGTGTGAGGGCAGGATCATCCCTCCCCAAATGAGCTGACAAGTTCCTCAAGCACAGAGGGGAGAAGACTTTTTTCTCCTTCCTCCTGGCTGATCTTAGAGAGAAGAGAGTCTATCTTACGATAAAATACTTTTGGTTGTATCATAAAGGTTAACCTTTGACAAAACTGGCCACCGCCCTATCTTTAGTCTCAAATGTCTCGAAGATGCTGATCAGTTTGGTCATCATTAACAAGCTCTCCACCCTCTCTGTTACACCAGCCAACTTCAGGTCCCCTCCCGCATTTCGCAAGGAGGTTAACCCTCCCAACAGAACCCCGAACCCGGAGCTGTTTAGCCACTTCACCTTAGCCAGATCGACAACGACCTTTGTGACTCCATCAGCTATCAATCCCTTGATGTGATCGTGCACAGCAGTGGTCTCTGGCCCACCTCTCAGTTCTCCTCTCAGGATAAGAATAGCCACATCACTCTTCATTTCCTCTTTGATCTTCATCGGGTTTTGCTCCTTTGGTTTAATCCTGCACTTAACCACAAAAAGGGCGCATCCTCCGGGTGAAGAGGTGACCTGCCTCTTGAGGTGACCTCTCAGAAAAACTCCTTCCGCCTTGCTTGGGTGTTTTAGGACCTTTCGATCTCTTGTTTAAGGTTTTATCGAAAGGGACTCAAGCAAAGACTCCTTCCCCCTGTGACCTCTGAGTGATTGCCCTTGAGGCAGGTCCCTCTTCTCTCCCGTGGCTTTGTGAGGAGCTTAAGACTCGGTATCTGTTTTTCAGATGACACTCTCACAGAAAAAATTTGGGGGTCCTGTTAGCCCCTATCTATTTCAGCAATATCATCTTTATAACCTTTTCATTAGCTCCAGCCCTTAGCCGACTGAAGTAAATTCCACTTGTAAACCCTTTGGCATCCCAGCTTGCCCGATAACTTCCGGCATCCAACTTCCCATTCACCAACTCAGCCACCTTCTGGCCGATGATGTTGTAAACAGCTAGGTGAACCTCTGCCCTCTCGGGCAGTGAGAAGAATATCTGAGTCACAGGGTTGAAGGGATTGGGGTAGTTCTGGGAAAGGGAAAATCCTGAAGGTAAAGAACTCTGACTGAGAGATTGCACTACCCCAACGCTCCCGGCTGGCTGGAAATCCAGGGTATTCCGAGGAGTCAACTGGTAACCTTCAGTATAGGGAGAGGTACGATCAAATTGAGTGCAGATTCCTACCACATCCTTTGGCCAAGGAGGCTCTCCCCACTCATCAATATCCGTCTCCTTATCAATACGCATAATAACGGTATCGGCAAGTGAGCTATCCGTTATGGCGAAGTTGCCATTCTCACCTGCGGCTGGCCAGGTAGAGTCACCTGTTGAACTTACATAGGATATGGCAACAAGCACCCCCTCATAGGACTCGCTTAGCTGGCTGACGGTGATAACCTGAGGCTCAGGAAGTGTGCCAGAACCCAAGTGAGTGATGAAAGGAACATCCTTAATCGAGACTACTTCCACCTTGCCATAATATTGAGCGATCCTTCCTACAACCTCTAAGGAGTCTCCCCGATTTACCACAGAAAGCGTATCGTAGAAACTGAAGATGTTTACCCCACCCGAATTGTCCTGGAGATAGATGTCAACATAGCCCTCAGCAAATGTGCCAGTAGCTACAGTGGCTACACCGGTCACCCTCACCCCGTAATTCCAGTAAATGTTGTCTCCGTTAGCATCATTCACTCTGATATAACCGATAGGTGTAGTTCCCACAAAATATCCGTTTATGTAAGAATAGGTCGTATGCGACTTTGCAACATCCGTAGCCTTGATTTGAAACTCAACCAAATCAGCATCGTTGCTCTGGCCGGGAATAGTAGTCTCAAAAGTGTCGCCAGTAGCGGGGGTCATAGACAGGGTTGTTGAATCGGTGTGGTTGACTGTGTAAGTCAGGCTTACAGAGGAGATGCCAACATCGTCCGTGATCACTGCCTTGACTAACACACCTTCTCCTGTTTGAGGCACATAGGGATACCTCCGTACCGATCTAATCACAGGCTCTACTGGGATTATGTCATCCATATCTCGGGGATTGATTTCATATTCACTATAGCTGTATGTTACTACTCCAACAATGGCCCCGATGGTATCTCCTAAATCCGGCTCGTAATGGAAGAGCCCATCCTCAATTTGGCATTCATCACTTCCATCATCAACATACCACTGGCCATACTGATCCACGGTTTGAGTAACAACCACATCATTTACCCTCACTAAAAGGCCCTCATAAGCTTCTGCCGTTGCCGAGCAACCACCAGCCAATGTTCCCGTGGAAATCTCAATGGTATCTGGAAGTGGATTGTCATTGGAATGGATGGTGAATGAGCTGACCTCCTTCATCTCCGTCATCCCATAATACTCATACACCTTTGCTGTAATGGTTACACTGTCTCCTCTTGAAGGACTCACAGAGGCATCGTAAACATAGATGCCGTTCCATAACCCATCTGATGCGTCCTCCATCCAGAAATTAGGATAAGAACCTGACTTAACTGCAGTGACAACTCCCGATATGGCAACAGTTTGCCCAACTAAAGGTGACGGGTAACAGTTATTGCCACTACCTTGATTTGTCTCATTGTGCTGGACCTCATAGATGGTTGTGGCCATCAGAGAATGTGTTATAGCCAATAGGCCCAACAATGCGATGGCAATCAAAAACCGTTTCATCTTTAATCCCTCCTTAGTTTTTGAGCCTTAATTACAGAAGAAAATAGCAGAAGGTCTGATTTTATGCGTTATAGATCACCCCCTTTTGTTTTTAAGTTACCAACTTAATTCTCAACGCAACGTCATCTCCTCTTTTTGGGAAAGCCGAAACCAAAGGGGTAGATTGAAAAATGCAAGTTCTGTAGGCGAAGGAGGCCCAGGACAGCAATGAAGTGGAAGCTGAGGCAGAAGCCCAGTCCCTCGACCTTCCTATGGTCAATAGTTTCTTTCGCCTCCATGTGAATCCCACTTTTACTTCACTGGAACGTATCCCACATCACTCACGATCTTTTGTCCCTCTGGGCTCAATATGAAGTCAATGAGCTCCTTTGCCAGCCCTTTGGGTTTACCATTGGTATACATAAAGAGCGGTCTGGCAAGTATGTATTCTCCGGAGGAGACCGTCTGGGGGCTGGGAGAGACTCCTTCTACCTGGAGTGGCTTTACCTGGGGTGAAAGGTAACCAAGCCCAACATAGCCAATACCTCCAGGAGTCTGTGCTATGGTCGTGGCCACCGCTTTGTTTGAGGCAAGCATAAGGGCGTCTCCCCTGGTCTTTCCTCCTTTGAGGACTAATTTCTTGAAGGTCTCAAAGGTGCCGGAGGCCACATCCCTGGATACCGTAACTATGGGTTCAGGCTTTCCACCTACATCGCTCCACCTGTTGATCTCGCCCAAGTAGATGGCCTTCAAGTCCTGCAGTGAGATCTTCTCCAGGGGGTTAGATGGGTGGACGATTATGGCTATTCCATCTCGAGCAATCACGGTCTCTACAGGGTTTATCCCCTTTGACCTGGCGCTTTTTAACTCCTTAGACTTCATTGGTCTTGAGGCATTGGCAATGTCTGTGGTGCCATCAATGAGGGCGGCAATGCCAACTCCAGAGCCCCCTCCTCGAACGGTGATGTTTACCTTTGGGTGGGCTTTCATATATTCCTCTGCGGCCCTCTGGGCAACGGGAAGAACAGTGGTTGATCCGGTAAGTGTGAGGGTATTGGCCTTCTTCTTTGCCCAGGGCCAATCCCATGCGATACCCTCAGTTGCCCCTATGAGGGTAAGGGCAACCAGGGCAATCATTGAAATTCTCCTTAACATCTTACCCTCCTTTGTGAGAAATTGTAATCTGATGGAACCGCAAATCACAGGCTGCCAAACTTTGGCGAAGCCCATTCCCACCTGAGCTGAGCCATAAATTTGTGCTCCATCTCTGAGCCCTCTGCCTCTCCCTTTTCCCCTTGCCAGTTGACCTGAATCATAACACCAGGTCTCCCCTTTTCTCGCTTACAGAGATGGTAGTTGAACCCGGCAATGTAGCGATTATGACCATCGTCCTCCCTATCGATGTCTGGGTCCCAATGGTCATATCGCCCCAAAACCTCCAGATTGGGACTCAGCTTGACCGTGGGGTATATCATGTAGCCCTGCTTCTTGGTTGGTTCATCCTTGTCCCCCGTCTCGCCTAAGAGGAAGTTCACCCAGACATCAATCGGCCCCGAGGTAAACCTGGGAGAGATTGAAAGCCATTGCCTCTTCTCAAAAGGCTTGGTCCCCACATTTTCATGGAGAGCTGACCCACCCAGTGTGAGCCCAGGAATGGGAATGAACCGCAGGTCAGCCACATAAGCTGGCTCCGTGTTCACATCCCCTCCAGTATGCTTGTAGCCTTCACCGTTTGCTACCTGGAACCTCCATGTTCCGTAACCTTTAGGGAGATAACCACCAAGGGAAACTCCGTAGTCTGCACTCGCACAGACCTTTTCCACATCTTCAAGGGACTTCTCGATGGTCATATATTTCCATTCGTAGATAGTCCCGAAGTAGAACTTCTGGAGTCCAACAGTGATATCCCCCTGAGGGATGAGGTAGCCCAGCTTCACATAAGCATACTTGAGCTTGATATCGGCGCCGTTCTTCTTTGGTTTAACCTTCTTGACCACGGTATGTTCTGTGCTGTCAACGTCGGTTATCCCCGTTGTTTCCACCCTATCAAGCCTGCCATTGGCTGAGGAGAAGAGGTCGATGTTCACCCTGGTGTCAATCCTCTCGGTGAACTTGTGTTTCCACCTCAGGTATCCTCTCTTCAGGGCCCATTGGCTTTCCTGGGTGGCATAAGCACCATTCTCCTTCTCCAATTTCATCGTATATCTCATCCAGTTATAAGCCTCAAACTGGGTTACCCCAGCAAAGGCGGGAACGACGGTGGAGATCACTACCGTTAGACCCAAGGAAAACAGTCTTTTTCGCACTTATCCTCCTTTGTTTTGGACTATACATCTCAATCAATCATCTCTGTTGTCTCATCGGCATCCCCCCCTTTATGTAAGAGCTTTGGTGAATGAATCAAATCTCGGAGGTAATTTACCCCCTCAATGTTAACTGAGTATGAAGGTAATATTAATTTTGGGTTAAGAATACATTTCGGAATTTCTAAGAAATTCCGAAATGTCGGGGTTGTTTGGAGGGGGTAGGCCCCCTTCAAAGGTAAGGGCGGAGCAATACGAGCGAGCGGAGGATTACCAAAAAATCCGTTCTTTCTCTCATTTTCCTTGACATCTTAAGCGTTAAGCTTATCTTGGTTTAATGGTGAAGGGAGACAGGGTGAATGGACGAATATGTGAATGGGAAGGTAGCTCCCTTGCCGGGTTGTGATTCGCTATTCGCCGATTCGTAGATTTGCCAATTCGGAGAGGGTATGCCGAAGTTTGATACCGGAATCCTGGACATTGCATTGAGAGAGCAAAGGGAGAGGCTGGAAAGGGAGAGAAGAGGTCTCCTTGAGCTGGTAGAAAAAACCCTCAGGGAGATTCAAAGAAGATATGACATTCAGTCGGCCTATATCGTTGGATCTTTGCTTCTGCCGAATCGCTGGTATCCTTTTTCGGACATTGACGTCGCTTTAAGTGGATGTTCGGAACACCTACTTACCATCATGAAGGAGTTGGAAGAAGCAACAGGAAAGAGAGTGGATGTCATCGACCTGGATAGGCATCCCTTTCCCCAACTCTTCAAGAGAAAGGGTGTGAGAGTCTATGGATAAGGTAGATTTTGCCCTATTCGAAGCCGAACTTAGGGAAAGTTACAGGGTAGTGGAGCGGATTTACGAGCGCATTCACCAGCGGCAGGCTTCCTTCCGAAATACTGAAGAAGGGGTGGAAAGTATGGCCTATCACCTCCATAATCTCTATGGTGCTTACGAGGAGTATTTTGAGACAGTAGCAAGTTTCTTTGAAAACCGCATTGAGGGAGCCCGCTATCATGCGGATTTGCTTCGTCGGATGAAGATTGAAATTGAGGACATAAGGCCATCTCTGTTGTCTGAGTCCACCTATGCGTTGCTTGATGAGCTGAGGCGATTTAGGCATTTCTTCCGCCATGCTTATGGGGTAGAGCTGGATGCGGATAGGGTGGACAGAATCGTTAGGATAGCGCTTCAACTGGAGGGATCATTCCAACAGGACAAGGAAAATTTTCTGACGCAGTTGAGACCGGATTAGGATCTGGAAGATCCCCTCTTTCCCCTTCCTTAAAAAACATTTCGAAATCTCTCAGAGGTTCAGGTAACAGTTTACCACGAAATCTCACGGACACTTTTCCCCTTCCATCAAGGCAGGAACCTTGAGGGATGGAAAATGGAAATTTAGCCTGTGCGGTCAAACATCCTTACCTGACTGCTTTCCCACCGAGCCGTCAGAACCCCGATTCTGCCCCAGTCAGTAGTTTCTTCTATTCTTAATTCTTCATTTTACATTGGTACTGATCCCTGAGCCCGTGAACTGTTACCAAAAGGTCAAGGAAGCATAAATCTCATTCACCTCGTACTTTCCGTTCATCCCGTACATTTTATACTCTTGACCTCTACAAGAACATGTGTAGATTTCTAAGAAGTTCCCGAAAATGTGAAGTGTCAGTTTACCAACCTCCACTATCCACCCAAACTGCATTGTAGTTCGAATTGTTCATAACGAATCTCCCATTTAAAAACAGAGTAGCAAAAAGCAAGACCTGACCCCTTATTACTTATTATGCACGGAGGCGTTTAAAAGAGAAGATGAATCAGGATGCAGGACTTCGAAAGAGATATGCTGAATTTGAAGCAAAGCTGAAGAGGCTAATGTAAAATGTTTAGATTTGACCCCATTGACCCTTGACGGGGGAGGACTAAGGAGAGGGTGAAAAATTGCAAGATGACTGACTTTCTAAGAAGTTCCCGAAAATGTGAAGTGCCGGTTTACTAACCTTCATTATTAACTCAAACTGCAATGTAATCCAAATTGTTCATAACGACCCTCACATCTATGCACAAACCAGCAAAAAGCAAGACCTGACCCCTTATTACTTATTATGCACGGAGGCGTTTAAAAGAGAAGATGAATCAGGATGCAGGACTTCGAAAGAGATATGCTGAATTTGAAGCAAAGCTGAAGAGGCTAATGTAAAATGTTTAGATTTGACCCCATTGACCCACAACTTTTGATTTTTTGTCAAGTTGGGAAGATACGGCTTTTTTCGTCGTTTGGCAAGTTTTTCTCCCCTCTACCCCATCTAACCCCTTGTTAAACCTTAAAGTCCTATGCAACGGGGTCATTTGCCAGCCTAACAAAAACCGCCGAGGCTTTGGCCCCGGCGGTCCCTGAGCGATTAGACTCCTTTTGCACGAATCCCAATCAACAATTTTGTAACAGTCACCAGGGATCAGCAAGAATCTTCACAATTGGCAATGCAAGATGACTGACTTTCTAAGAAGTTCCCGAAAATGTGAAGTGCCGGTTTACTAACCTTCATTATTAACTCAAACTGCAATGTAATCCAAATTGTTCATAACGACCCTCACATCTATGCACAAACCAGCAAAAAGCAAGACCTGACCCCTTGTCGTACGCGTCCACACAGGTAAGAAACTCTTCCCCCAAGCCAGGTCTACGATCTTCATACCAGCTATATGCCTCATCGACGTCCTGTTGTGCTTCCTGCGCGATTATTAGTTCAACGGCCATAGCGAGTTCGAATCCTGCGTTTGACTTCGTCCCACGAAAGCCCCGAACCCGGCTTGCTCATCAAGTTAGCTTTTCGACGAGCCAACTCTTCTTTTTGCCATTCATGCACGAATTTATTTTTTGGCTGCCAGTGTGCAAGTTGTATATTTTCCCCCGAGCTACGGCTCATATGGTTTCCGTATAACACCCCGCTCTTGACTGGATAACAGCAGGAAAATTCTGTTTGAGGTGGCAGAAGCTCTCTTCTGCTACCTCATTATCCATTTGCATTTGCTTATCACCATCTTTCTCCCAACTACATACTAATATAATCTTTCAGGAGCCCTCAGTCAAGGAACTTTTGGGGTTAACCTCGCCGAAAACCCCAAACCTCCGCAGAAGCCTACAAAAAAGAGGGGAGCTCACTCACTCCCCCCTTTCATAGCTGCCAACTGCAATCTACAGACCCATCTCAAGGCTGGGCGGTCTCTATCTCTCATCTCTATCTGATTAGCCTCTCCGATCTACGATCTACGACAACGATTTACCGATCCTCCTTTCGTCTCTCGGCTTTTGGCTTTCGGCTTTACCTCATCAGCACCATCTTCCTTGTCTCTGTAAAATCCCCAGCCTCTAACCTACAGAAATAGATTCCGCTGGAGAAGGAACTCGCATCCCACCTGGCAACTTTATATCCCGCCTTCTGCTTCCCATCAACCAAAGTTGCTACCTTCTGGCTCAAGATATTATAAACCTCCAATCGCACCCAACAATCCCTGGGCACGGTATACCTGATCTCGGTAATAGGGTTGAATGGATTAGGGTGGTTTTGAGAGAGGTAATAACGAAGAGGAAGATTATTCCCTGTCTCCTCATCTTTGACCCAGTCACCGCCTCCAAACTTAGCCACAAAGGCATCTTTAGCTCCCCCAAGATCGCTTTCATGTGGGTTAACTGTAGGGAAATCTGGGGACTTAGTCCATCCCGTCACATAAGCACAGCCTACGCCATCCACCGCTATACCACCAGCTTGGTCATCATATCTCCCACCGAGGTAAGTGCTGTAAAAAAGAGAACTCCCAGAGGCCGAAACCTTAGTTGCGAAACCATCCCAACCACCATTCTGGTTTCCATCAAAAGGGTTGGCTGTCGGGAAGTCTGTCGAATTAGTCCAACCCGTCACATAAGCATTGCCTGCGTCATCCACGGCTATGCCAGAGGCATAATCGTTACCACCCCCGCCCAGGTAGGTGCTGTAGAGTAGGGTATTGCCAGATGGCGAAAGCTTGGTCACGAAAGCATCATTATTACCATTGAAGCTTCCATCGTAAGGGTTTGCCACCGGGAATCCGGTGGAATCAGTCGCTCCCGTCACATAAGCATTGCCTGCGTCATCCACGGCTATGCCAGAGGCATAATCGTTACCACCCCCGCCCAGGTAGGTGCTGTAGAGTAGGGTATTGCCAGATGGCGAAAGCTTGGTCACGAAAGCATCATTATTACCATTGAAGCTTCCATCGTAAGGGTTTGCCACCGGGAATCCGGTGGAACTAGTCCTTCCCGTCACATAGGCACAGCCTCTGTCATCTGCGACTATGCCATAGCCCCCATCAAACTCGCTCCCACCCAGGTAGGTGCTGTAAATGAGTTCGCTGCCAGAGGCGGAGAGCTTAGTCGCGAAAGCATCATTATTACCATTGAAACTTCCATCGTAAGGGTTAGCAGTTGGGAAGTCAGTGGAATTAGTCCAACCCGTGACGTAGGCACAGCCTTTGCCATCCAAAGCAATCCCTGCGCCTTCATCGCCACCGCTACCGCCCAGGTAGGTACTGTAGAGAAGGGAATCCCCAAAGGCAGAAAGCTTGGTCACGAAAACATCGAAGTAACCATTGTGGCTTCGATCGTAAGGGTTCACCGTGGGGAAGTCGCGAGAATCAGTCCATCCTGACACGTAAGCGTTACCTCCACCATCCACGGTTATGCCATTGCCCCGATCCCAAAAATTCCCCCCCAGGTAAGTGCTGTAAACGAGAGAGCTCCCGGAGGTAGAAAACTTGGTTACGAAAACATCATAGTAGCGATTATGGCTTCCATCGTAAGGGTTGGCCGTGGGGAAGTCAGAGGAATAAGTTTCTCCCGTTACATAGGCACAGCCTCCGTCATCTGTGGCTATGCCATAACCCCAATCCCAATCGCTCCCGCCCAGGTAGGTGCTGTAGGAAAGCTCCGGGTCAATGATCAACGGATAGTTCTTATCGTAGTCCTTGCCTGGGGCAAAACCAAACCTCTCCCTATCCAGGATCACATAGCGACAGGATACCTGCCGTTTCTCACCACCTATTTCCTGGTAGGCATAAGGTACTCGCTCAATGACATCCCCAAATTTGGTGGATACCACCAGTTCACCCTTACCATTAACCGAAAGGGAATTTACCCCATCATACTTTATCTTTATCCGGGAAGGATCAGCACCAGGTTTGACGATGAAGTCATACTTTAAAGAACGACCATCACCGTAGTACTTCAAATCTATCCCCGGGTAGATCTCCCTGTATGTCACAGCAGAATAGTTGGGAACATTCGTGTGCCACTTGGAGGGATCGTTGCCATAGAAGTAGTTGCTCCTATGGGAAAGCATCTCCTCACCGACAACCTCAGCATTGGGATTGGCACCCACAAACCTGGCCCGCACCAGAAGTCCCTCTCTCCTGTAACGGGGTTGGCTGAACCTGTCCGGGGAATTTGGCATACCAGAGACACTTACCCAAGGCCCCAGCGCTTTTTCTATGGGTTCATCGGTCTCACGGCTGAAAAGATAGGCCATCTCACCAGCGGCGAAATAGAATGTCGCCCCCAGGGCATTGCAGCGGAACTTAGTCTTCTCCCCAAACTGCCCCTTGTTCTCAGTGAACGACAGCGGCATAGAGGCCAACTTTGAGACCACCAATTGCCTCTCTGCTTCGGTGGGCTCGTTACTAAAACTGCTGCCTGGAGCGAGCCTTGCTGCCCAGGCATCTCCAATGAGCAGCATGCTCAAAACACAGAGCATCCCAATAACAAATCCCTTTCTCATAATCCCCCCCTTCGGATTTAAAGGTTTCTTATGTCGTGTAGGGACAGACAGGAACCTGTCCCGACTGCAGAATGCGGATCGGGATGTCTGTCCGCTCCCCCTTTTTTATCTCATCAAGATCATCTTCCTCGTCTGCACAAAATCACCTGCTTGGAAAATGGGGACACTTCCCATTTTCCCTTGGTATTCTCTTCTGCGTTGGTTCGGAAAAGCTCTCCTCAAAGGAAAGGCATCTTACGGGGAGATGGATCTATGAGAATCTTGTTGGCAGAAACTGCACAAAGAAGAATGACACCTAACCAGATGGCAATTCAAGAAGGATAGCCTAAAAAATAGGAAGTGTCCCTATTTTTTCCCTATTTTTTCCATCTGATTAGCCTATCCGATCCACGATCTACGAGCAACGATCTACGATCCTCCTTTCTGCTCTCGCCTTTTGGCTTTCGGCTTTACCTCATCAGCACCATCTTCCTCGTCATTTCAGCTTTCAGCTTTTGGCTTTCCGCTTTCAGCCCTCTCACCTCTAACCTACAAAAGTAGATCCCGCTGGAGACATCTTGTCCTGAATTATCCCTCCCGTCCCAGACAACAGAATAGTACCCAGGGGCTTGGACCTTGTCCACCAAGGTTTTTACCTCCTGGCCCAGGATGTTGTAAACTTTTAGAGTGACCGCCGTCCGCGGACGGCCGACCGCCGACAGATGGTAGCGGATAAGGGTGGAAGGATTAAACGGATTCGGATAATTTTGTTCTAACCCACATTCCGGAAAAAATTTAAGTGCAAACATGGGTAAATACAATGATTTC